>JBLYYQ010000118.1:0-25448 GCA_048550035.1 Nitrospinota bacterium | reverse complement strand
CTTTCGAATTAAAAACCGATCACCAGTTAAGAATTTATATTTTGCATCATCTTGGGCAAATCCTGGAGGCGGATTCACAGGTGCTATGTTGAGTGGATATTTTGCAGCACGAGAAATAGGATCTTAAATAAATAGAAAAGATTGCTCTTATAAGAGCCCTTTAAGCCGTGCTACGAATTTCTAAAAATGCTAGCAACTTTATCTATTATGCTAGGTGAAACTGCAATTTCATTATCTAATTACTGTGTAAGTTGGTGAATATTCAAAGTAAATCAGGACATGGAGCTTCTTTTTTTTGAGATTAGTTGGAAATGTTTGAAATGGGGCTGCTAGATTAATAGCGTTGAGTGCTTCGGTATCTAGTACTTTAACTCCAGATGATCTATCAATCTGTACTGATTCTAGTTTCCCATCGGCTGTTATAGTGAAAAAGAGGGTAAGATCTCCTGCAAGACCGTCTACCATTGCATCTTCAGGATAGTGCCATGATCGATCAATCTGCTTCTTAATATGTTCAAAATAATCGACAAATTCGAACCGCTTAGTATTAATTGATACAATCGCCTCTGACCCAAGATCAATATAGTCATTATTAACTTTAAGGCTACTATCCTGGAGACGGTCGCCTTCATAGTTACTTCCATCTTTAGCCTGCTTATTGGTCTGGTTGTCTAACATCTGATCTGTTTTTACAACGGAGATCTTCTTATTTTTACGATCAGTTTCTCTATTAGCGATAATAGCTCGATCAATCTCCTCATAATTCTTAGGTTGAACCATCTTTTCTTTTGTAAAGGAGCTTACATAGGTCGGAGAGATGTTGTTACTTTCAGAGATAGAATCGCTAAGTGGCGATCTTATCTTAGTTTTATTCTCAACTGGCAACTCCCTTTCCTCATAACTGCTAGATTTTTTCATTGCAGTAGGAGGAGGGCTAATTCTTTTTTTTTGGGCAACTGTTTTAGAGCCTGCATCGCTATTGTCTCTTCCTATTACTTTTCCCACGTTGTCATGACGGCTTAAAATAGACGCATTATTTTCATCAATTTTTTTTGATTGCTCTGGTAGGTCAATTACTTTGCCCCTTTCAAAACTATTCTCGCTAGTGGCTACTATAATTTTTACTTTTGCTTCTGCATTCGGTAGTTGCGAGCTTCTTAAAAAAAGAGTAAACACCATCATGATCAATAAAATCAGATGTGCTAAAAATGAATATCCGATGAATTTTGAGAAATATCTATCAAATGTTATAAGAGATTTTTGATTACAAAAGTTCATAGCCTAGTTATCCACTAATTGATTATTATTTCTTATAGCTTCAAAAATCGAGCGTAGCTTCTTAACTGACTTTTTACCTTTAGTCTCACCTTCTGACCCTGATGCAATGTCAACACCGTAAAGTGAGTTAATATTGAGGGCGCTATTAATGTTGGCAGGATTAATACCACCAGCAAGAAATATTGGAATATTTTGATTGGTAGCTATAATTTTTGATGCTAGCCTCCAATCATTTTGAATACCGGTACCACCATAAAGATTCGCAACTTTACTATCTAGCATAAACCCATCGCAACCTACCTTCAAAAATGATTGAATTGCCAAATTATAATTTTGAAGATCAGATTCAATATCTAACGAGCTAGATGGTAAATGGATAGACTTGAATATCTTCTTCTTATAATGTTTATGTAGTTTTGCCAGATAAGCAGTATCTTCCCTGCCTGCTAACTCAATAGCATATGGATTGAGTAATTTTATGATATCGATCATTTCCTGATCTAGTATATGATTACAAAGAAGTAAAAAAGTTTGATCCGGATAGGTCGATATAATTTTGGAGGCAGATTCTAATTTTAAAGAGCGAGGTGACGATTCTACTTCGTAAATAACCCCGATAAAATCAGCACCGAGTGCTAATGAAGTGTCCGAATCTTCAATTGATGTCTGACCACAAATTTTGACCTTAATCATTTTGCAATAACATTAAGCAGTCTCTTATTGATTAGCACTTCTTTGAATTTTGTGAAGAGGTATTCTCCTCGCTGCAATGACTTACCACTGCTACTTTTATAATCTAAGATAGTGCTATAGCCAGCTAAAGCAACAATCAAAAAAAAGTAGTGCTGATAGCTCATTATCTGTTTCTTTCAAATATGATTTTAATCCCATCTAAGGTAAGATTGTCATCTACTCTTTCGATACTGCTTGAGCTTTGCGCAAAGATATTCGCTTCGCCACCTGTTGCGACAATTGTTGGCGGTTGTTTAAAGAGTTTTCTGATTCTTGCAACTAATCCATCGACTAAATCTAGGTATCCAAAAAATATTCCAGCCTGCATAGAGTGGACACTATTGCGCCCAATAACCGATGGCGGTTTAGCAAAATCTATATTCGGTAGCTTGGCAGTTTTTGTGCAAAGTGAGTTGATCGATAGATTAATGCCAGGAGCAATGGCACCACCTAAATATTCTCCACTTTCATTTAGGACATCAATAGTTATCGCAGTACCAAAATCAATCACCAGAATTGGTGGCGGATACTTTGCTAGCGCAGCTACCGCATTTGCGATCCTGTCTGATCCTACATCATGAGGATTTTCATAGTTTATTGATAAGCCTGTCTTGATACCAGGAGCTATTAATAAAGGGGGCTTGCCTGTTAGTTGAACTGAAAATTTCTTTAAGGCTGGCAATGCAGATGGAACAACAGATGCAATTGCAATATTACTAACTAAGCCTGGATCAAATCCTTTCATGGTTAGTGACGACTTGATAAATAGTTCAAACTCATCAGCGGTCATTTTGCTATTGGTTGAACTTCGGAGGCTAGCTAATAAATTAGTCTCATCATATAAGCCGATGACAATGTTAGTATTGCCGACATCAATTGCAAGTAAATACTCATTCATAATTTCTCACTCTTCATACAAAATGTAATATCTCCAGAGTTGTGCTTTACAAGTTCACCATCGCTCTTTTTTATTAGAAGCATACCATCTTTATCGATATCTACCGCTACACCAATAAATTTTCTGGCACCATTTTGAACGATTAACTTCATCCCTCTTGTCTTATCAAACTTTTTATAGCTTACAATAATTGATTCTTTTTTACCATCATCTAGCAGTTTAAAAATATTTTCCATCTTTAGGAAAAATGTTGATAAAAAAGATTCGCGACTTACCTTGTTAAGTTCAAAAATATCAGATAATACTCCAGTTACCTTGCTATTTTTCATTGGATTTGCTGAAAAATTTAGCCCAATACCTGTTACAACTATTTTCTTATTAGAAAATGAAATTAGTTCAGATAAGATACCTCCGACCTTTTTATTATTAATTAGGATATCATTAGGGTATTTAAGACCAATTTCAGTCTGGTGATTAGCCATAGCAAGTGAAGAGAGGCTCTGAGCAATCGCAACAGCTGTTGCTAACGATAGAATCCCAATATTTTCTAAGTTGATTTTTTTTGGACTAACAAAATAACTGAACGAAAAAGTAAGTGATCTGTATCTTATACTCTCCCAAGAGCGACCCCGTCTGCCCCGCCCAGCCGTTTGCGATTCTGCAACGACTGCAAGGTCTGCAATGCCGTTTCGTCCTTTTTCCAACAGGTATTCATTTGTTGAATCTAGCTGGTCAAACAGTTCTAGATTGTGACCTAACCGGCTGCTCTTGAGGTTTGATTTAAATATATCTTTGTTAAATCCTATCTTTCTGTTCACCTTGATATTGTGCCAGTTATAAGTTTTTATAGTAATAAACTTAAATTAGTTTAAGTTTGGGGCTTCAGTTATAACAATCTCAATTCCGATAGCCTACATTATACTCTTACAACTCTAAATTAGAGAAAGTTTTGCTAAATTTTGGATTAAACTTAAGCTCTTAAATAGCTAAAATAAGTCATAACATCTAGCTTCTGCTCTAAAATAGCAATTGTTTTATAGCATCGAAAGATGTATAATGTTAAATTGTTGGTTGAACTAAAAAATAGTAAAGGCTCCATCGTCTAGAGGCCTAGGACATCGCCCTCTCATGGCGGGAACAGGGGTTCGACTCCCCTTGGAGCTACCATTACTAACTTTAGGATTGCTAGCAGAACTAAAGTATCAGACAATGGCTATTTGTTACTAAATTTATGAGTGCTCTTTTTTTATGTCAGGTTAAATTATAATGTTATTAGATTTCATTGGTGGTCTATTTTCCTCTGATCTTGCCATCGATCTTGGGACTGCAAATACCCTTTTGATACAAAAAGGGAAAGGTCTTGTATTGAATGAGCCTTCAGTGGTTGCTATTCATAATGAGTCCAAGGAGATAAAAGCGGTCGGGAGGGATGCAAGAAAAATGCTTGGGCGAACACCAGGTAGCATCACAGCACTGCGACCTTTAAAAGATGGGGTCATCGCAAACTTTGAGATCTGCGAAGTAATGATAAGATACTTTATTCAGCAGGTTCATAATCGGCGGTCACTTGTTAGACCTAGAGTGGTTATCGCTGTCCCATCTGGTATTACGCAAGTCGAAAAACGAGCGGTACGTGACGCATCATTGTCAGCTGGGGTTCGGGAGGTTGTATTAATTGAAGAGCCTATGGCTGCTGCTATTGGGGTTGGGTTGCCAATATCTGAGGCATCTGGCAATATGATTATTGATATAGGTGGTGGAACTACTGAGGTTGCTATCATTTCTCTTTCTGGTGTTGTATATTCTAAATCTGTACGAGTTGCAGGTGATGAGATTGATGAGGCAATTGTTAACTATGTCAAACGTAAATATAATCTTCTTATAGGTTCAATGACAGCCGAAAATATCAAAAAGACCATAGGATCGGCTTATCCGTTAGATGAGCCTATGGTGATGGAGATTAAGGGTCGAGATTTGATGCAGGGAATACCTAAAACATTAGTTATTAATGATGCTGAAGTCAGGGAAGCTCTTGAGGAGCCTCTTGCTACTATTGTCCATACTGTTAAAGTTGCTCTAGAGAAAACACCCCCTGAACTTGCGGCCGATATCGTTGACAGAGGGATGGTGATCGCAGGAGGAGGTTCGCTATTACAAGGGTTGGATAATCTGCTGCGTGCCGAAACTTCCTTACCTATTGTTAAAACTGATGATCCCCTCAAAGCGGTTGTTATGGGAGTTGGAAAGGTGTTAGAAGATCCTGAGCTACTCCGAAAAATTAAGATATATTAGCTTCTAAGCTCTATAGCTACTATCGCTATCTTGCGAAGCATCTTTTTATTGATTGGTGGTATTTAGAGATGGATCATTTGTATAGTCGCAGATCTAAGAGTTACTTCATCTACAAGTTTTTTTTTGCTCTTCTTGCTATTGTACTATTGATTCTATTGATTAACTACGCAGGACGAACATTTTTTCAAAAAGAGGTTCTTACCCTCTTTGCACCATTTCAGAGGGTAGCCAATTTTTCTAAAGATAAAAGTGTCAAACTTTTTGATAACTACATATCTCTTGTCGACCTTAATAAAGAAAATCAACGATTAAAAAAAGAGCTAGAAGCGGCAAAGCTCCAACAGAATATCTTAATAGAGACTATAAAAAAGCAAGAGAGACTCTCTGCTATTACTCAATCTGATATTGGGCTACTTGGACCTTACGAAATTGCTAATGTTATAGGCAAAAGTCCAAGCAGGTTCGAGCAGGTATTAATATTGGACAAAGGATCAAACAATAAAATATCTAAAGGGATGCCGGTTATATCTGCACAAGGGTTAGTAGGACGAATTATTCTGACCTCCAAAAATGTCTCAAAGCTACTACTTGTTACTGATGTTAGGAGCGCTATTGATGCAATTTCACAACAGAGCAGAGAACGATTAATATTACAAGGAACTAATAGTGAGGAGCTTGATCTGCTCTATCTATCTGTTAATTCGTCGATCAAGGTTGGTGATTTTATCATCTCATCAGGATTAGGAGGAATATTCCCTAAAGGGGTTATGATCGGGACAATTAAAGAGATTGACAAGCTACCTAATTCTCTTTTCAAAAAAGCAAAACTAACACCGTCTGTTGAAATTAATCGACTAGAGGAAGCTATTATATTGAAAGTTGAAAAAAAGAATTTTGAGGAACAGTTTAAAGATCCAACAGTAGAAAAAAATAGACCTCAAAAATGAAGATATTACTTTTTGTCGTTACTATTACCTTACTGATAGTCGTTCAAACGCTATATTTTCATTTTCCAACTGTTGGACCTTACTTGCCTAATTTCGGATTAGTTATGGCGGTTGTTGCAGGCTATAGGTTAGATATGCGGACCAGTGGATATGTTGGCGCCCTCATTGGATTTATAGAAGATGCCTTATCACTTAACTTTTTTGGGTTAAATATTTTAATCAAATCGTTAATCTGCTTTTTTGTCGGCTTCATCCATATAAAATTAATTGTAGACTTGCCATTAACAGTCGGATTGCTAGCTTTCGTTTTGACCTTCATAGAATATTTTATTACAGGATATCTCTATACATTAGGTAGTCCTGTTGTGATTGAAGGTGGAATTTATACAGAACTAATTTTGAACGGGATATCTAATATGTTAGCGGCTCTTGTTTTAAACCAGATTCTGATTCAAAAACTAAAATATAAGGTTCAGAGCTTTGAATAATAACTACTTGCTAATAGTAGTATCTATCTTCCAATCATCAAAGTTATAAGCTATCCCAGCTGCACCTGGTTCAATTCCTCTAACCTTTGATGCCACAATAGGTGTGGCATAAGGATAGTATAGAAAAATATATGGCTGCTCCTCTGCTAGAATCTTTTGTAGCTTATGATAGATCTCTTTTCGTTTAGATTGATTTAACGTTCGGCGACCTAGCTCTAATAGCTGGTCCACCTCTTGATTAGCATATGAGATAAAGTTAAACTCATGCTCTTTAGTTTTTGACGAATGCCAGATTATATATCCATCAGGGTCTAATCCTAATGACCAGCCTAGTACTACTGCCTCAAAATCACGTTTATTGATGAAGTTTTCTAGAAACGATGACCACTCAATAACCTTAATCTTTACATCAATTTTAATGTCTTGTAATCGTTGCTGTATGATCTGAGCTATTTTTTTTCGTTGGTTATTCCCTTGGTTAGTTACAATTGTAAATGAGAATTTTTTACCATTTTTATCTAATATTCCATCATTGTCAGAATCACGCCACCCTGCTTCTGCTAAGATTTTTGTAGCCTTATCCTGATTAAATGGGTAACGCTTGACCTGATCATTATATGCCCAAGTGCCAGGCTTATAAGGTCCTGTGGCTGCTTGACCTAACCCGAGTAGAGCAATCTTGATAATCTCCTCTTTATCTATAGCTGTTGCCAATGCTTGGCGGACTTTTTTATCTTTAAATAGCTCATGTTTTAAGTTAAACCCAAGATAAGTATAGCTATTATCAAGATATTTATATTTAACAAAGTTTTCGTTGAAATAGCTTGAGTTACTCTCATGTTGATATTGAATTGGATCAAGATTCATCATATCTATCGAGCCTGATTTTAATTCTAGAAACTGTGTGGTGTTATCTGGGATAACTACTGTTATGACTTCATCAATGTATGGTTTAGGCTGTTTATGATAGTTACTGTTTTTGGTAACGACTACTTTTTCTTGTGTTTTCCATAGCTTGAATTGGTACGGACCATTCCCTATTGGGTTTCGTCCAAACTTAGAGCTTGCAATATCTGCAGGATCAATATCTTTAAATAGGTGACGAGGAAGACCTGTTAAACTAGCTAGATTTGTGATCGCTGGAGCATACGGTTGATCATATTTAACAGTAAAAGTAAAATCATCAATCACTCTAAGCTCTTCAATCTGCAAAAATGGCTCTTTGTAAGCTGAGAGGAGGTCAGGGTCAATCATTGTTTTATATTGAAACTCAATATCATACGCAGAAAAGCCTACACCATCGTGCCACTTAACATCATCTCGTAGATTAAAAGTTATCGATTTTGAATCGTCTGAAATTTCCCAGCTCGTTGCTAATCCTGGAATCAAGTTTTTATCTTTATCTATATCAAGAAGTGATGAATAGAGATAGCTTTGAATCTCAGATGATGCACTATCACCTGATAAGTATGGGATGAGGTTTGAGGCATCTCCTATTGATGCTACTACTAGCCGATTCTGATGACGAAGTTTAGAAGCCTCATTATTATCAACCGGTTGAGATGCTAGATAGTAAACAAAAATTACAATAACAAAGAAGAGTAATAAGGAGCTAACAACCAACTTATTTAATTTCACTATAAGCTTAAAGTAGACTTTATAATTTTAATAGCTTCAGATAAATTATTTCTGACTATCTTCTTTGGTTGCCGGCTCTTCTGGAAGTTCATTTTTATCTTTCAGCTCAATAGGGCCAAGCTCTGCATCATCAACTTTATTATCAGCTCCATCTTCTACAGCTGGTTGTTGATCAGCAGGAAGTTCAAATTTAGCACTATCAGGGCTATCTTTATCTAATTGCTGCTCTAATTCTTCAACCTCTTTAATAATTGAGAAATCGTCACTCTCAGGAGATGTTGAATAGATTGAAAGGAGCATTGAAGTTATCATAAATCCTGCCGCCACGACGGTTATAAGCTTTGCAAGAAATGCAAAAGGACCTCTAGGTCCAAACATTGTCTGCGACGAGCCACCAAAAGTTGCACCTACAGCGGCACCTTTGCCATGTTGAAATAAGACTGCAACCACCAAGGTTACAGAAAGCATAACGTGAGTTATGGTAATTAATGTTTCCATATTATTCAATAAAAAATAAAAAGGTTATTCTAGCAACTAAATATCTTATTTGCAAGCTAATAGAGCTTCATCAATGATTTTACTGAAATCATCAAAATTCAGTGCAGCACCACCAATGAGTCCGCCATCAATATTATCCATTGAAAAGAGCTCTTTCGCTGTTGATGGCTTCAGTGATCCACCATATAGTATGGCAATTGAATCGGCAAGCGAGTCACCTACATTTTCTTTTATGATATTGCGTATAAGCTTATGAATTGATTCAGCAATTTCTGCTGTTGCAGTTTTACCTGTCCCTATCGCCCAGACAGGTTCGTATGCGATCGTAACCTTCCTAAACTGATCGATAGTAAGGTTTTCGATTTGACTCATCAACTGGTTAGTAATAACCTGATTTGCCTGATTAGATTCCCGTTCTTCTAGAGTTTCACCAACACAGAGGATAGGTCTTAGCGATCCGAAATCTATAGCAGCTTTGAGCTTCTTATTGATTAGGTCATCTGTTTCGTTAAAATAGCTTCGACGCTCAGAATGGCCAACTATTACCCATGTTGCACCAGCATCAGCTAACATATCAGCTGCAACCTCACCTGTAAATGGACCGTTAGCTTGATCGTGTAAATTTTGACCTGCAATTGATATCTTTGAGTTTGACAACAGATCACTTACCGATTTAATTGCAGTAAAAGATGGGGCAACAACAACCTCAACATTCTCAAAATCTATAGGATGGCTCATCAATGGGCGAACGAGATTAAGCGCATCATCTATCTTATTGTTCATCTTCCAGTTACCTGCGATGATCATTTTTCTTTTCATAAGGTCGTCTCCTTAAACGAGGATATATTTATTGATCAGTTAAAGCTGCAATTCCGGGAAGCTCTTTACCTTCTAATAGTTCTAAAAATGCACCACCACCAGTTGAGATATGATCAATCTTATTATCTAGTCCTGTACTTTTAAGTGCTGAAACAGAATCACCACCTCCAACTACTGTCAAGGCATCAGATTCAGAGATTGTATGGCAGATTGCAAATGTGCCGGCTGCAAATGCACTATTTTCAAAGAGTCCCATTGGACCATTGAAAAGGATTGTTTTAGCAGGGTTGAGGGCAAGTTTAAATAGTGCAATTGTTGCAGGACCAATATCAAGAGCAAGCTTATCTTCAGGTAGCTCTTGGTATGTTACTAAGTCGGTTGCAGTCGCATCTTCAATTGAGTTTGCAATTAGAAAATCTACAGGCAAGTAAAGCTTTGTCTTCGATTTTGCAGCTGACTTTAGTATCTCTTCTACATCGCTTGCGAGCTCTTTTTCTGCTAGATTCTTGCCGATTTCAAAGCCGAGTGTATGGAGGAAAGTGAAAGCCATAGCACCACCTATCAACAATATATCAGCAGTTCCAATTAAATTATTGATTGCATTAAGTTTTGTTGATACTTTCGCGCCACCTATAACGATAGCTAGAGGCTTAGCTGCATTTGCCACCCCTTTTTGAAAGTAGTCAATTTCAGCCTTCAATAAAAATCCACTGACCGATTGAGGGATAAATTTGGTTATTCCTTCAATTGATGCGTGTGACCTATGAGCTGCACCAAATGCATCATTAACATAAATATCGGCTAAGCTTGCAAGCTCTTTTGCAAACGATTCTTGATTAGCCTTCTCTTCTTTATAAAATCGTAAGTTTTCAAGAAGCAAGACATCTCCATAATCTTTAGAGGCAATGACTTCTTTGACTTTTGGACCGATTGAATCATCAATAAATGTTACCGATTTGCCTAACAACTCTTCAAGCTCACTTACTATCTGTCGCAATGAAAACTTCTGATTCTTCTCTCCATCAGGGCGTCCTAAATGTGATGCTAAAATAACTTTCGCACCATTTTTAATCGCATACTCTATGGTAGGGATCGCAGCCTTAATTCGTGTGTTATCTGTTACTTTACCATCTTCGATAGGTGCATTAAAGTCGACACGAATAAAAAGAGTCTTCTGATTTACCTTAACTTGATCTATAGAGAGTTTGTTCATTAAAGTCCTTTTGAGGTAATGAATAAGAGAAGATCTACAACTCTGCTAGAGTAGCCCCATTCATTATCATACCAACTTAGAACCTTTACTGTTCTGTTGTCGATAACTTTGGTGACTGCAGCATCAACGACTGATGAAGCGCTCTCGCCATTGAAATCCTTTGATACTAATGGCTCTTCACAATATTTCAAAATACCCTTAAGAGTCGATTCAGAAGCCTCTTTGAAGAGAGTGTTGACATCGCCAGCACTGGTTGATTTTTCTGTAAGGCAGACCAGATCAACTAAAGATACATTCTGTGTTGGAACCCTAACGGCTAATCCATCAATCTTACCTTGCAACTCGGGAAGAACTAACCCAACCGCTTTAGCAGCACCTGTTGTGGTCGGGATCATAGAGACTGCAGCGGCTCTAGCCCGTCTAAGATCAGAATGGGGCAGATCTAATATTTTTTGATCGTTAGTGTAGCTATGGATGGTCGTCATGAGTCCATTTACAAATCCGAAGTTATCGTTAATTACTTTTACAAGTGGTGCCAAACAGTTTGTAGTACAGGATGCATTTGATATTACATGATGATTAGCTGGGTCATATTTCTCTTCATTGACCCCAAGCACGATCGTAATATCTTCTTCTTTAGCAGGTGCTGAGATAACAACTTTCTTAGCTCCAGCTTTGAGATGCTTTGCAGCATCAGCACGCTTCGTGAATAGACCGGTCGACTCGACTACTAACTCAACTCCAAGGCTTTTCCATGGCAAATTAGCAGGATCGCGCTCTGCCGTGATTTTTATTGATTTACCGTCAACTATCAATTCATTATCATTAAATTCTACAGTTTTATCAAATTTACCAAAGGTAGAGTCATACTTTAGAAGATGAGCTAATGTCTTAGCATCTGTTATATCATTGATTGATACAATCTCTAGATCACTACTTTTCGTTGCTGCTCTGAATACATTTCGTCCAATTCTACCAAATCCGTTAATTCCAATTTTTACAGCCATTTTAAACTCTCCTTAGATAATTTTGACTTAATATCTAAATAATCTTTCTTAAAAAAGATTATTATCTTCCTGTGATAAAATATTAAAACATAGTTTCTTACTTTAACCTAGCTTCAGGATTACTTAATATGAAAAAATTTAATGAACTAAAGCTAATTAGCTACATTGAAGGGAAAATCCAAGGTTCATATTCAGATGATCTACTATTAGGAATCGGTGATGATGCTGCGTTAATTAAAGGGAGCAAGAGGGATAATCTATCCGTTATATCGACCGACTCGTTTAATGAGCAGATACATTTTAGATTCGATTATGCAGACCCATACTCAGTTGGAATAAAGTTGGCACGGGTCAATATTTCAGATATTTCAGCAATGGGTGCGATACCGAAATATATATTTTTATCGATTAATTATAACGACTCGACCGATTTCAAAGTTTTAAAGAAAATTATTGATGGATTTTTGAATGCAATTCAGGCCGATAATATCGATTTAGCGGGAGGGAATATTTCTAAGATCGATTCTAAACTATCATTTAATGTCACAATTGTTGGAGAACAATTAAAAGATAAAGTTATAAGTCGCTCCAATGCAAAGCTAGGCGATTCTATTTATATAACAGGTACCCCAGGTGAATCGTCATTAGGGCTATATTTTTTAGAACAAGAAAGGTTAATGGCAAATCGCTCAAGCATCAAACGTAGATTAATAGATAAACATTTAAGACCACCTTCTAGGGTTCAGTGGGGATTAGCAATTGCAAAGCATGCTATTGCATCATCCATGATTGATATCTCGGATGGGATTATCCTCGATTTGGAGAGATTATTAAATTACAATGATCGACTATCGGCATCTATAGATTTAAGCGATTTCCCCCTTTCTGATTCGTTAAAAAAGGTGAAAAGGGGAATTGGTGATCTATTTTGGGAGCGAGTTTTAACAGGTGGTGAAGATTATGAATTACTTTTCACAGTCAGTAAAAAGGTTGAGCCACGATTGAGAGAATTAATTAATAAAAAAACTATTGTAGCTTCAAAGCTAGGTGATGTGGTAAAACTTAGGCCTTACAAAGATAAGATTCAGATCTCATCTGGTTCGGTAAGAGCTTTGAAGTTACAAAACAAAGGTTGGATTCATTAGTTAGGTAAGGTTAGATGTATTTAAAAAGTATAACGATGCGAGGTTTCAAATCATTCGTGGATGAGACCCATTTAAAGTTTGAGCCAGGTGTAACGGCGATTGTAGGTCCGAATGGATGTGGCAAATCGAATATAGCAGATGCATTGCGATGGGTTTTAGGAGAGCAAGCTGTCCGTTATATGCGTGGTCAAAAGATAGAAGATCTAATATTTGACGGCTCTTCGAAACGGAGTAGGTCTGGCTATACGGAGGTCTCGATCACTATCTCAAACGAAGATAGGCAGATTACTGTTTCACCTTATTGCGAATATGATGAGATCGCAATCAAACGGAAATATTATAGGAGTGGCGAATCTGAATATTTCATCAATAAGGTAGCTTGTAGATTAAAAGATATTGTTGACATATTTTTAGATACCGGAGTTTCTAGCAGATCGCTTTCAGTATTAGAGCAGAGTCAGGTGTTTAAGATTATTGATGCTAAGCCTGACGAGCGGAGGCATTTTATAGAAGAAGCAGCTGGAGTTATGCGTTATAAAGTAAGGAGGAATGCTGCTATTAACAAGCTTGCTTCATCGCAACAAAATCTACTGCGCGCACAAGATATTATAGGTGAGCTAGAGCGGCAAAAAGATTCATTAAAAAGACAAGCAAACAAAGCAAATCGCTATAAGGAATATAAAGATGAGTTGCATGACAAGTTAGTCATACTCTACGCAGCCGAGCATCGAACTACTTTAGCTAGCTATGAATCTGCAAACAAGAATGTAAAAGATTTAGAAGCAAGCCTAGTAGGAAAGCTTGGCGTAATTGATAAGCTTAAAAATCATCTAGAAGAAATAGTTGTTAAGATAGAAGAAAAAGAGCGCAAGCATTCAGAATCAAGAGAGAAGAAAGTCAAGTTTGGGGCACTTTTAGAGAAGAATGAAAGTTACATTGAAGGGCTATCAGAGCAGATTAACAATCTTTTAATTGAGCATGAGGAGAGTTTAGCGCAGAGGGATCGTATTAAAGTAAAAATAGAAAAGGGGACTGAGCAACTAAAGTTCAAGGAGGATCAGCTGCTAACTTTCCAATCAAGATTTGAAGGTGTGGCGAAAACCAGAGAGGAACTTAAGGTTCAAGTCAATGATGCCAAAGGGAAGCTTGGCTCATTACAAGATGAGCTAGATCAAAGTAGGGAAGAGTTATCTAATCAATCAGGCGAGGAACTTTCAATTAAGCAGCGCCGCTCTGATCTTATCGCAAGATTAGAGATGACAGAGTCCAACCTTGCTTCGCGTAACGAAGAGCTAGCTAATCTGCAAGAAACATTCTCGTCTAATACAAAACAGCTAGAAGAACATGATGCCAAAATCGCTAAGTTCAAAATCGATATTGAGAGTGCGAAAGAGAGACATTCAACCCTTCAATCAGATCTAGAACAACGTTTAAAAGAGAAAGAGAAGAATCAAGATCAGCTAAATATAGTTCAAAAGAGTAGTAGCTATAATATGGCAAGGCTAGAAACGCTCGAAAAGTTATCAGAGAATCTTGAAGGATATTCAAGCGGAGCAAAAGAGCTAATGAAGCTGCAAAGCTCTGATAAAAATCTTATTAAGGGGTTATTAGCTAACTATCTGAAGGTGAAAAATGAGTCTGATGAAGATCTGATCGCATTCATTTTAAATGAGAAGATTCAATCGCTGATTGTAAGTGATGATAGCTCCTTACTAAAGTTATCTACCCATTTGAAAGATAATCAGTATGGCAAGGCGATCTTGGTGAGAGACTATATTGATCCGAACTATCATCCTAAGGAGTTTCGATTAGAAGAAGGTGATGGATATGTAGCATCGAATCTTTGCCAATTTATGCAAGGAAGCCCGACACCGCTACGACAGGTATTAGATGAGACCATTATTAGCCCTGATTTAGATCGAGCCTTTAAGCTATTCAAACGTAATAATGAAGAATTTAGTGTAGTAACAGAAGATATGATTCTTATAGATAAAGATCAATTTATAGTTATCTCAGGTGCTATAGAGAATGACAATAAAGAGATAGTCTCAAGACGTAAAGTTACAGATGAATTAAAAGAGAATCTTGCGGCAGCAGAGGTTGAGCTTACAAAATTAACTGAAGAAAACGATCGTTTAGATGGAGAGTATAATGAAAGTTTAAAGCTCGTTAATAGCTCATCTGAGGTCATACGGGATCTGGAGTTTTCTCTTTCTAGGCTCCAACAAGAGAATAATAATCAGAGGGAAGATAGGAGCCGGATTGAAGGTGAGCTCAGCCGGATAGATATTCTTAGAAGCGAACTTCAAAGCGACAAGGAGCAGATCGCTGTTAAGATCGAAGAGTTATCTGAAAAAATTGAGGCAATTGATTTTGAATCTGGTCAAATTGAAGAGAAGATAGATAAGCTAACGCTAGCTTGCTCTGCTGCTCGAATGGAGTTAGATGGTCTGACAAGTAGTTTAAATGAGAATGAAATAGCTGTTACAAAGTTAAAAGGTGAGAAAGATTCATTAGAGTTAGATATAACTAATGGTAGCTCACAACTAGATGAGTTAAACGATCAAGGAGCGTACCTTGCAAGCTCTATTGAATCAAATTTAACAAAACGAAACGATCTAGCGACTTCGCTTGAAGATATTAAGAGTGACAATTTGGGGTATGAATCAGAGATTGAGCTTATCAAGAGAGAACTTACAGATAGTATGAATGAGCTAAATAGTCTGTTTGAGCAGAAGTCTGAGCTAACAGATAAAATTAAATTTGAAGATAGAGAAAAACTGGATCTAGAAACGAGAAAAGAATCATTACTTGAAGATCGTGCAACTTCGACTGTAAAGCTAGAAACATTGCAAACAAATATTGCAAATGAACTAAAGGTCGGGATTAATGACCTGCCAGATGATGACTTAGAGTCGATTGATTTAAATCAGATTTCAGATCGGACAACCTTTTTAAAATCACAAATAGAGCGTATTGGCGAAGTTAATATGGGATCAATAGCTGAGTATGAAGAGGTTAAAAAACGTTACGATTTTTTAACCGATCAATCGGCAGATTTAGTAAGTTCAATAGCAACATTAAGAAAAACGATAGATAATCTCAATAAAAAGACCACCAAACTATTTGATGAAGCATTCAAAGAGGTTGCTGCAAACTTTGAAAAACTTTTTACTACTCTGTTTGCTGGAGGCAAAGCTAGTTTAAAACTGTCGAATGAAGATTTATCAGA
The DNA here is from genome assembly GCA_048550035.1 of Nitrospinota bacterium. Taxonomy (GTDB): domain Bacteria; phylum Nitrospinota_A; class UBA7883; order UBA7883; family JBLYYQ01; genus JBLYYQ01. The sequence continues at coordinate 9,261 of JBLYYQ010000118.1, read as the reverse complement.
GCTTGAACCTGGTGTTCATATTGAGGTTCAACCACCAGGCAAAAAGGTTCAGAATATAAATCTACTCTCAGCTGGCGAGAAAGCGATGAGCGCAATCGCACTTTTATTTGCAATATTTCTTAGGAAACCATCTCCTTTCTGCCTTTTGGATGAAATTGATGCCCCATTAGATGAAGCTAATGTCTATAGGTTTCGTGATCTGTTGATGAGTATGACAGATAAGGTTCAGTTTATAATAATCACTCATAACCAGCGGACAATGAGTTTTGCTAATCGGCTTTATGGTGTGACACAATTAGAGGATGGAATCTCATCTATCTTGGCAGTTGATCTTGAGAGTGTTGAGAAGGGTAAGCTACAAAGCTATAATAAAGACTTAACTACCGCTTAATTTCCCTTTTAAGCTGCTCTGTTCTAAACACTTTTTTACTCCGAGTTTGAAATCGACTTCAGGATAAAATGATAACTCTTGATAAGTTTTTTTGGTTTCAAATAGCCGATCTTTAATAAAAAAGTCAATATCTGCAAAAGTTATCGGCGGACGTTTTGAAAAGAGAGTAAATAGAGGCTCGAACATATATGCTAATATTAATGGAAATATTGGTGGGATATTAAATCCACTCGATTGCTTGCCAGCTTCTATACTAATACCATTTACAAACTGGTTGATACTGATCTTTTCTTTGCCAGCAATAATATATTTTTGATTTTTGAGTTTATCGTTTTGAAGGGCAAGCAAAATAGCTTGAGCAAGATCGTCTATAAATAGTGGCTGAAAGTATGTATCACCACTACCTGCGATGATTAATTTTGAATTTATCACTTTGTCAAATAAAGTTAAGCTACGACAGCAGTCAGGACCGTAAAAAAAAGTAGGAGCGATGATTAAATAATTAAAGTCATAATCGAGCCCCATTTTTTCGATATATTTTTCAGCAAAATTTAATGTTTCGTAGTAGAAATGGTTTTTAAATGTTTTACTCTGTTCTGTAGCAATTTCACCTTTTGCTGTTATAGGAAAGCCACTATCAGAGATAAAAATGAATTTTTTTACTGAATTTTTGATTGATTGATCGACTAATTTTTTAGTAGTCAAATAGTTAGTCTGTAAGAGCTCCTCTTTATTGGAGGAGCGACTGATATGGCATTTAGCAATATGAATAACCTCATCGACATTATCTAATGCCCACTCAATTGTCTCTGGATCATTAATATCGGCAGTAATAATTTCTGCTGATAGTTCAAACAAGAGCTTATCTGCAGAATCATTTCTAACTAATGCTTTAACTTTTTTACCTGTTTTTGCAAGAATTTTAGCGATTGCTCGTCCGATAGAACTTGTAGCACCTGTAATTAAAATCTGTTTCGATTTAGATTGCGGGATTTTTGCAAGAATTTCTTTTTTAGTTAAACTCTTCGCAATTGGACAAGAATCTTTATTATTCATAAAAAAAATATGATAAATTAGTTTAGTAGATAAACGAGGGTATCAAAATAAAGTTCCAGTGACTAGCTTAAACAAGAACAACTACTTACCATTAATCAAAGAAGCGTTAAAAGAGGATCGTTATGACGATGACATCAGTAGTTCGTTAACGATCGACCCAAATCGACAGGCAACAGGTCTGTTAATAGCTAAATCGGATCTCGTTTTAGCAGGGATCGAGATTTTCAATGCTACTTTTAAAGAGGTCGACCCGAATATAGCGATCAAATCTCTTTGCAATGATAAAGATCAAGTTGCAAAAGGAGAGACTATTGCAGTTATTGAAGGTAATGCTAGATCAATTCTGGCTGCTGAACGTGTTGGTCTAAATTTTTTGCAACGAATGTCAGGGATTGCCACAAAATCAGCAACTTTTGTCGCAGCTATTAAAGGGTATCCTGCAAAGATTCTTGATACTAGAAAGACTACCCCACTATTGCGGATATTAGAGAAATATTCAGTTGTAGCAGGAGGCGCTTATAATCATCGTTATGATCTTTCTGAAATGGTATTAATCAAAGATAATCATATAGATATCGGAGGTGGTATAACATCTGTTGTCAACAAGGTTAGGATGGCAAACAAGCGAATCTTTATTGAAGTTGAAGTAAGGACATTAGAAGAGTTAGCAGAGAGTCTGTTACTTGATATCAATCGGATACTACTAGATAATATGGATATTAATATGACATGCGAGGCAGTTAAATTGAGAGCTAATCAGATAAAGTTAGAGTCATCTGGTTCAATAGACATAACAAATGTAAGAGATTATGCCAAAACTGGAGTAGACTTTATTTCGATAGGAGAGCTAACTCATTCAGTGAAAGTATCTGATATATCATTGCAGATCAAGCAGTTATGAAAGTAGAAACTTTTTTTAAAAAAATCTTGATTTCTATAACAAGGTAACTTAACATTTGGCTGTACTTTAACAGTTCTAAACTAACGGATGATTACTTGTAGCATCAGCAAAGGAGTTAAAAGCTAGCGCTTACAAATTCTATTTCGAGTAGATCCACTCTAAAGATTTCAAAGTTTAAGTTGTGTCTATGCATAATAGAGAACTAAATAATCAATAAATAAATAAGAATAAAAGTGATTAAGCAAGGGTTGTCCTGGCGAAGTGTAGAGCAGCGTTTAGCGTTAGGTCTATTGTTCGCTAGTGGGTTAGTGGTTGTCGTTATTAATCTGGCGATATTCATATTCATTTTCTCTGAAAGTACCCCACTATTTTCAGAATCTGAGCAGCGCAACGATATGTCGCTCTATCATGACACAGAAAATGAGGAGCAGTTTGATCGTACTGCGTCGGTATTTCAACCGTTAGATAATATGTTAGGCCAACCTGTATGGCAGCCTGTTTCAGATCAAGGGCTATACTCACTCTGGCCGTTAGCAGTAGGTACATTTAAAATTACAATAATTGCAGTTGTCATTGCATGGATATTCTCATTTTTTGCTGCGATTGGTATCGCATTTTACCTCCCTAAATCAATCCGGTATGGAGTGAAAGTGATGATCGAACTGTTAGCCGGAATACCATCAGTAGTATTAGGGTTTTTAGGGTTGATGTTTTTTGCATCATATATGCAGGATATATTTGGATTTACTTATCGATTGAATGCATTGTTATGTGGGACAGTTTTATCGTTAACAGTGATTCCAATTATGACTACTCTATTTGAAGATTTATATTCAGCATATCCTAAAGATCAGATTTTAGCGGCAAAAAGTGCAGGACTCTATGATTACCAAATTATCCGTTATATTATTGTTCCAGCCTCATTTGGACGTGTATTAGCGGCGACCATGTTAGGATTTGGGCGATGCTTTGGTGAGACGATGATAGTCTTGATGTGTTCTGGGAATGCTGCGATCTTGTCACTTGATCTGGCAAGTGGAGCTAGAAGTTTCGCAGCCACAATAGGTGCTGAGATGGCAGAGGTAATTATAGGCGATACGCACTATAGTATCTTATTTTTGATAGGACTGATTCTCTTTATGGTTACATTTTTGATCAACTACATATCACAACTTGTTATCAAACGGTTAACTTATGTCTAATAATAGAGTTTTCTACGAGAAATCAATATCATTGGTGGGGAGTGCCATTGCGATATCAGTGGCATGTATCACCTTATTTATACTAGGACTAGTATTTGTCAAAGGGATCGGTTCGATTTCGGTTGAATTTTTACTGAGCAGTCCATCTGGCGATATGACAGAAGGAGGTATAGCTCCTATGATTCTTGGAACCTGTCTACTTGTACTGTTAATGTCAGTTTTTACGGTACCACTTGGTGCTGCAGTTGCTGTTCATCTTAATGAGGTAGCTACGCGCAATATTTTTTATAATATAACAATGAGTGCGGTAAGGACATTAGCAGCAGTACCCTCAATAGTCTATGGTCTATTTGGGTTAGCCTTTTTTGTAACAACACTAGGTGGTGGCTTAGATTTCATTTTAGGGTATGAAGATCGTGTTTTTCGTGAGAGATGTCTGCTCTGGGCAGCTATAACGATGGGGACATTAACCTTGCCAACAAACATTGTCTCGGTGACCGAAGCATTAAAGCTTGTTCCTTTTGAGCAACGTCTTGCAGGTGTCTGTTTAGGCTACACTAAGTGGGAGGTAATAAAGTGGATAGTATTCCCACAGGCGATGGGTGGAGTTTTAACAGGGCTGGTTCTTTCAATATCTCGTGGAGCTGGTGAGGTAGCCCCGATTTTATTTGTTGGTGTAGCATATTTCATGCCAGTTTTTACTGGCAATCCGCTAGATCAGTTTATGGAGCTTGGCTATCATATATTTGTTATGAGTACGCAGTCGCCCAATGTTGATAAAACATTGCCAATACAATATGCAACAACGTTAGTACTACTTGTCCTAACATTTTCTTTTAACTCAATAGGTCAGCTACTAAGGTGGCTGCACCGGCGAAAAACTGAGTATAGTCAATGATCAATAAGATGGGAATAGAAAATAAAGCGATTGAAACAGTTGACTTTACTGTTAAATATCCAAATGATATTGTCGGCTGCGAGAAGATATCAATATCGTTTCCGGCTAAGGAGGTTACGGCAATCATAGGTCCTTCAGGTTGTGGTAAGTCGACATTTTTAAAAGGGATCAATAGGTTAACTGATGAGTTTGGATGTCGATATTCAGGTTCGGTATTTCTTTCTGACAGGGTAAATGTTTTAGAGTTAGGTCAGTATCAGTTATGTGACATTAGAGGATATCGAGTTGGGTATGTAATGCAAAAACCAGCTCCCTTTTCAGGCAAGACTATACTTCAAGATGTTGCAATGCCACTACGAGCAATTGGGATAAAAGATCCCAAAATTATAAAAGAAAAGGTCGAAATTGCACTACGCAAAGCTGCACTATTTGATGAAGTATCTGATAGGTTAAACAGACTTTCAACAGAACTATCAGGTGGGCAGCAGCAACGATTATGTATTGCAAGGGCAGTTATTAGTATGCCAGAGGTACTTTTATTTGATGAACCATGTTCTGCGCTAGATCCAAAATCTACACAGCTTATTGAGCAGCTTATGGATCAATTAGCGAAGGAACATACAATAATATTAGTAACCCATAATATGCAGCAGGCACAACGTGTGGCAAAGCGGACAGCATTCTTTTATGAAGGTAAGCTAGTTGAATATAACTATACAGACCAGCTTTTTTCAACACCACAACATCAGTTAACAGCAGACTATATTATCGGCAAGTTTAGTTAATTTACGAGGGAATATGAGCAACATTATTATGGATGATATGAACAACACAAGGGACGATATCTCGAATTTAATCGTTCTATCACAGCAGGCATGTAGGCTTGCGATCAAGCTAATCCATGACGATCCAGACTCGGCTGAGATCGTTGATAAGATAAAGAAGATGGAGCGCAAAGGAGATAAAGAGAAAGTAAGGATAACAGAGGATCTTTCGGACATTGTTGGCAAGCTTTTTCTTGCAGGTTTGCTGAAGCGTGCTGTAGTTTGCGATTCTGTTGTTGTGCATGAAGGAGAGGCAATGTTAGACCTGCTAGATAGCCTTGCGGAAAACTGGATGCGAATCAAGGATGCGAATCCATCTGTCATTACAGATGAAATTGTTGTTCTGCTCGATTCAATGCTACAAAACTGTATAGTAATGATTGAAAAGACAGTCGAGGCATTACGTGGAAAAGAGATGGATTCACATACCCTTGCTTTTATTGTTGAGGTTGACAAGAATATTAATCAGGCCAACACTAAGGCGCATGAGGTGGTTTTGTCGATGGCCGATAAGGACAAAAGTTCTATTATTAGATTGATTAGAATAGTAAAATCTCTTGAAAATCTTGGTGACAAAATCAAATCGGTTGCAAGCTATCTTCTTTTCATACGAACTGGTGAGTTTGTTAAAGTTTGATCAACAACTTCTTATGATTAATGGCATCTTAATTTTTTTAAAGGAGATTCCTATAAGCTTGCGTAAAGTAAACAATAGCTAAGACAAAAGTATTATTATTTTTTAAAATTACATTTTATGGAGAATTCATGCGAAGCATCAAGTTAATAGTAGCAACATGTTTATTGTTAGGATCACTATCTTCATTTGCTATGGCAAAAGAGAAAATCACGATCCAAGGCTCTGATACTCTATTAGAAATGACGACTGTATTGGCAGCAAAATATATGAAGCAAAGCTCTGGCACTATTCAAGTTACAGGTGGCGGTTCTGGGACAGGTATTGCGGCATTGATCAATGGTACAATTGATATTGCAAATGCATCAAGAGCTATGAAAAAGAAGGAGAGAAGGAGGATAACAAAATCTGGCAAAGAGCTATTTGAAATTGCAATTGCATTAGATGGGATCTCTATCTACTTGCATAAAGATAACAAAGTTAGTAACCTTACAATGGAGCAGCTTGCTAATATCTACCTTGGTAAGATTAATAATTGGAGCGAGGTAGGAGGTGCAAAGGCTCCTATTATCAGGTATAGTAGAGAGAACAACTCAGGGACCTATGCATTCTTTAAAAAGGTGGTATTGAAGAAGCAAAATTATGCAGCAGACACACAAAACATGCCAGGTACTTCGTCAGTTGTAAATGCAGTTTCTAAAGATCCTAATGGCATCGGGTATGGAGGTCTTTCTTACTCTACAGGCGTTAAGCTTGCAAAGATTAATGGAGTTATGCCAACAGCAGAGAATATTTCAGTTGGTAAATATCCTATCTCAAGGAGGCTATTTCAATATACAATTGGGAAGCCAAAAGATCTTGCAAAAAAGTTTATTATGTTTGAGCTATCTAAGAAAGGGCAGAAGATTGCAGTTGACTCAGGCTATGTTTCCTTGCCGGAGAAGGTTCGTAAAGAGATGTTAGCTACACTAAAGTAGATTACCAATTAGTGGTCATAGGAGGCTATGGCCACTCTGTTTGTGATATATTATTGTAAGATTCTATGCGATATATAAACGAAGATCTGTTTTTACTAGATGTTAAGGATGACGGGATTGTTAAATGCGACAATGATCGATCGATTAGTTTTAGTACTGACGATTATTTCGGCTTTGACTTTACGAACCTTGCCTACACCAAGACAGGTGTCCCATCATTGGCAACAACCAACAGAGGTGACTCGATAGAAAAAGAGATGTTAGAAGCGCTATTTAACCTCTTAAATGAGCTAGATCAATTTCCAGTTAGCTTGATAGCATTGGAAGATAAGTGGGTAGACGAAGAGTGTTTAGAGTTAGATCAAAATAGTGCATTTACTCCTGAAGAAAAAGAGCTGTTGATTAAGATTGATGGTAGTGGTGCTAGCATGGATGTGGTGGAGTTTGAAGAAGATGAATTAGAAGATGCTATCAGGCTGCTATATCCACAATTGGTTTTAAGGCAGAACCGTTGTGCAATCATTGGACGTGATGGATTGACATTATCGACAGCATCGTATGATGATGAGGTAAGCTTCAATACCCTCTCAAAAGAGTTATATGACAGAGCTAGATCAATTATCAGAGAGCAAGAAGATTCATTCAGGTTTGAGGTAGTCTGGATTGAAGCGCCACTTGACTAGCTATTGCGATCAATATATAAGCCATCCTGTGAGTATGAGGAGCCGGCTTTAGTCCCTTAAGTAGCAGGAGATTGAAATGAATAAAGAGAGAGTAGACAAGCAAAACAACACCGAAAGTACACAAGTAGCTGTATCTGTAAAGTTGTTCAGTTTTAATAGGTTCGACTCTCACCCAGCCACCAATACTAATTTCCTAAGCACTCGAAATACTACATAAGCTATTTATGTCTCACAAGGAACTCTAGCTATAAATTCAGATTATTCAGATAGTCTGTAATTCGCTCCCCCTTGTAACACCAATGTGCCCAGCCATTGGCCGTTTGCCATTCGTATCCAAGATCATGGAGTACAGTTAAAGCTGCTTTCGAGAGGCTTTGTACCTCACCATTAAACTCTACTTTTTTCTGGTCTACCACTATACATTCTCGATTATGATCTTTTGAAAAAGTTAGGACTGTCCCAGGTGGTATGCCAATCATTTCAAAATTAATACTAGACGATCTCTTTCTTTTCTTGAAAATTGCCTCTCTGTCTTCATTTGTATCAATTAATTGATCTCCTTCTGGAGTTATCTCCACACCCTTTGCAATCTGGAGCGCCGACTTGACTCTTTCCGTTCCGGGTCTACCTCAAAAAACTCTCGATTATTACGTACACGCTGATCTGCAAAAGCATCGTGAAGCAGTCTTTCCACTCTCTTGGAGTCTTCTACTTGAGCGGCATAGAAGCACTCAAATGGGAGCGGAAGCGATGTATTGTCTAATCCCTTAATTCGATCTATAAGTCCGGCCTCTGTGAAGCCCACTTTGATATAACCAGGCATCGCTTCATTTATTAGTATGTACACAATCCCAGAAGACAAATTCCCCCCTTTCTCAGCCGAATGTCGGTCTAAACAGTTGATTCCTCGTTGCACCGTGCAACACAAACGAACCACTCAAACACCAAAGTCTAATCATACCCATTGCTTAAACCCAATCCATAGGGTTCAAAATTGGTGGAGGACACAGAGCCTTACCCCAATTCGTTCTCCAAACCAAATCATATCCATAAATCCTGCTTATTCAACACCTTACCACACATCAAAACCCTTCAGTCTGCCGGACACCGAGAGAAATTTAATTCTCTACATTTTCCCGAAACAGAGAAAGGACGTGGGTTCGATTCCCGATTGAATACCCGGCGGTGTGTTTTACAACTCATGTCTTAACCACCAGTACAGTGCTGATCAGCCATGCAGTATATGCCACATAAACCAGCAAAAGAGCTGCGCCTTCAAAGCGATTGATGCGCCCCTGACGACCTCTGAACCCATATCCGATCAGGAAAAGTGAAACGGTCAAGGCTCCCATCACTGCCATGTCCCGGGAGAGCGTTTCCGGCTCCACTGCAAAAGGATGAATCGAACCGGCAATACCCACAACGGCCAGCGTATTGAACAGGTTTGAGCCTATCACATTCCCCAGAGCGATATCATGCTCACCCTTGCGGACCGCTATGACGGACGAAGCCAGTTCCGGTAAAGAGGTGCCCACTGCAACAATCGTCAAACCGATGATCATGTCGCTGACACCGAATATCTGTGCTATTTCAACTGCTCCCCATACGAGGATTCGGGAACTGGCAATGAGCAGCAGCAACCCAGCAACAAGCCAGAAAACAGCTCGCTTAATCGGCATTTCTTTTTCAGCGGTT
>JBLYYQ010000117.1:0-7672 GCA_048550035.1 Nitrospinota bacterium | reverse complement strand
TCCAATCATTACTTTATGAAAAGATCCAAAGATTAAATGACCGAACTGAAAAGGATCGTTTCTATAAATATTCAGATCGTACGATAAAATATTGCATGAAAAAGTTAAAGAAAGATCCAAAAAACATTAACTATCAGTTCTTTCTAGGGACAAGTTATGGTTATAAAAGCCTGATCAAAATTAAATTTCAAAGTTACATGTCATCATTACGATTAGCAATTAAAGCTCGCAAGATATTAGAAGAGATCCGTGCAGTTGATCCTAATTTTGCAGACAATAACTATGCGCTAGGGCTACTATACTTTTATACAAGTGTGATGGCAAATCGCTCTGGTGGGATAGTCAGTCTATTCTCTAAGATGTTTATTCTTAAAAGTAGTGATCGGACCGATGAAGGTTTAAATCTGATTATTTATGCGACAGAGAATGATGCAGTTGCAAAGCCGTATGCTGATTTTTCACTTATGTGGGCGTACCTTGTAATTGAAAAATTTGACCAAGCTGAAAAATTATCTGCTCAATTGATAAAAAAGTATCCAAATGATGAGATAGGTCGTTGGGTTAATGCTCGTGCACTATATGAAAAAAATGATTGCAAAGCGGCAGCTGAAGCCTTTAAAACTATAGAAACAAACTTAGCTCGCAAAGGTCATGATGTTGAAAAAAAGTTTGATGATGTAACGATTGCTAAAAATTTAGCCGAAAGCTGTCTGGCAGAACAAAATCGGGATTATTCTACTGCTAGAGCCATAAACAAACGAGTCACAAAATGGTTACTAGATGAGGAGTCAATCCCAGTAGCGAGTATTGAATATCAATCAGAATCTCTTTTATTTACTTACTGGCATAATAAAATAAAAGCAGCAGAAGCAAGGATGGCAAAGGAAGCTACTAAGCCAGTGCTATAAAGAATTCGTAAGTAGGGATCTAACAAGGTCGTTGGATGCCCTAAAGAGTCTTTTCAATGAATTCTCGTTTAGGATCTAGTATATTGCGCAGACCTTCTCCCAAAAAGTTGATCCCCATAACTGTAAACATAATGGCTAGTCCAGGAAAGATAGTTAGATGCGGGGCAATAAGTATAAACTTTCGTCCTTCAGCTAACATCATGCCCCAAGATGGATCTGGCGGCTGGACTCCGAGTCCTAAGAAACTAAGTCCTGCTTCAGCTAAAATTGCACCGGCAACTGCAAATGATGCTTCAACTATTATCGGTGCAAGTATATTCGGGATGATATGATAAAAGATAACCTGACCGTGAGATGCACCAAGTCCAATTGCTGCAATCACAAACTCTTTTTCTTTGACTACTAATGCCTGTGAACGAGCTAATCTTGCAAATGTTGTCCACCCAACGATTGATAATGAAATGATAATATTTATAAGCCCAGGTCCTAAGCTTGCCATCACGGCGATTGCTAGAAGTATTCCAGGGAATGAAAGAAACATATCTGTCACTCGCATAATTATCTGATCTTCTCTTCCTCCTACGAGTGCTGATACTACCCCTATGATAGTTCCTACAACTGACGATATGGCGACAACAGTCAATCCTACAATAATAGAAATTTTTGAACCATATAATATTCTAGAAAGAATATCTCGCCCTAACCCATCTTGTCCCATTATATGTAAGCTGGTAGGTGGCGCTAATGTTGCGTACAAGTTTTGCTCATAAGGGGTATAAGGTGCAATCAGTGGAGCACAAATTGCACTGATAAAAAAGAGGAGTGTAAGCCCAATTCCTATCTTAAATGAAAATGATATTCTCAATTTATATACCGAATAATCTGATCACATTACTCCTCAAGTTGAACTCTTGGATCTAATAGTTTGTAAGTAAGATCAACTAATAAATTAACGATGGTATAGCTAAGTGCAAGAGCTAGAACCACTCCTTGTATTAAAGGATAGTCCCGTGCCATGATTGCGTTTACGGTAAGGCTCCCTAACCCAGGCCAAGCAAATATTGTTTCTGTGATGATTGCACCTGTCAGCAACGCACCAAATTGCAATCCAGCAACGGTCACTACAGGTATAATAGAATTAGCAAGCGCATGTTTAAACAAGACCGTAATCTTTCTGACCCCTTTCGCTCTAGCAGTAGTGATATAATCTTCATTTAGCGCTTCAATCATAGATGCACGTGTGAGCCGTGATAAAATAGCCGCCATTGCTGTTCCTAATGTAATGGATGGCAATACTATACCGCTCAAACTATTCGCGCCAGATACAGGTAATAGTTGTAGTTCAATGGCAAATAGTATTATCAGCAGCGGACCTAACCAGAAAGATGGCATAGAAACACCAAGTAATGATCCCACCATTAAAGAGTTATCAATAAGACTATCTTTGTAGTAAGCAGCGAGGACTCCAGCAGGGATCGCAATAATTATTGCAATGAGCATTGCAACAACCGCTAGCCCTGCTGTAAAGGGATAAGCATCCACTATCAATGTTCGGACAGGTTCGTTAGTCTGGATGCTATTTCCAAAATCGAGCGACACTACTCCATATAAGAAATTAAAATATTGAGTAATAAGTGGCTCATCTAATCCAAGGGCCTCTCGCATTATCTTTTGATTAGCAAACGAAGCATGCTCGCCTAACATTATGGTTACAGGATCACCCGGAGTTAGATGCGTCAGTAGAAAGACAATCGTGCATACTCCAAAAGCAGTAATTACTGTTTGCCATACTCGTCGAATCAAAAATGTTCTATTCATAGCAGCTTAACTAATGTACTTTAAGTTTTGTTTCGCCAACAAACTTAAACCTCTCATCGGCGGTAAGAAAAAAATTTTCAACTCTTTTATTATTACTAACGGCAATATTAACCCCATGCCATAATGAGATATAAGGTAGCTCCTCTGCAATAATTTTCTGAATCTTATCATAGATTGCTTTGCGGTTGGCACTCTTTGCAGATCTGCCATCCTCTAGAAGCTTGTCAACATCTTTATTGCTATAGCGATTCCTATTAGAACCAAATGGTGGCTTGGAAGTAGAGTGAAAAATTTTATAGAAAATATCTGGATCTTTAATCCCAACCCAAGTTAAAGAATAGAGTTGAAAGTCACCATTTTTTATATTTTCAAAAAATATCCCCCACTCATAACTTCGTATAACAATTTCGATCCCGACCTTATTTAACTGATACTGTAATACTTCAATAATTTTTTTACGCAATTCATTTTGAGATGTTGCAAACTCCAATTTAAATCGAATAGCAGGACCATCGCCATCTGGATCTCTGTAGCCGGCTTCATCTAAAAGTTTTTTTGCCTTAGATAGATCGTAATCAAATGACTTCAGCTCTGGGCAAAAAAATGGATCATCAGCCCTTAGCAACCCATCAGTTTCTATGGCTAGTCCCTTTAAAATATATTTAATAATTGAGTCTCTATCAATCGCATGCGCAATAGCTTCCCGAACTTTAATATTTTTCAATATTGGATCATCTAAATTCAGACCAATATAAGTGTAATTGGTTCCTGCAGTTTTAGCAATGGTGAGCATTCTATTCTTTGATAGACGAGGAAGCAGATCAGGTGTAATAGGATTTAGAATAATATCGACTTGACCACTTTCTAACTCTAATACTCGAACAGTCTCATCTTGAATAATTTTTAGCGCCAATTTTTCTACTGTCGGTCGACCATTGAAATAGTTATCATTTCGTTTAAAGTGAAAGATTCTATTATTCTCATTTGTGATGAAAACAAATGGACCAGTCCCTATAAGGTTCGTACTCTCTAAAGTGTTGTCACTCCTTTTTGATACAATAGGAAATGTTAGCAAAGTTAAAAAAGGTGTGTATGGGCGATCGAGTTCAAACTCCACAATATACTTGCCAATAGCTCGAACCTCTTTGATTAATTCAAACTGACCCTTCAATGGTGATCCATTCTTTTCATCTAAGATAAAGTTATAGGTAAAAACAACATCAGCAGCTGTAAACTCTTGTAGATCATGAAATAGGACATTTTCACGCAGCTGAAATCGATATTCAGTTGCAGATAGCATCACCCACGATTTCGCAAGCCCAGCTACCAGCTTAGAATTCTTATCGCGGACAAGAAGTCCATCAAAAACCAGATCACTAATTTTAGATGATATTGCATCTAGCGAGTGGCGTGGATCTAATCTTTTAGGTGCAACATCCAGACCTATCACCAATTGATCGCTAGCAGGAAGATTCTTATCGCACGATACAAGCGCTGTGGCAATAGCCACTATTATAATTAGTAATTGAAATAGACGCAAATTGCTTTAAAGTTTCTTCTGGTTAAGAGCACGCCACCCAATATCTTTTCTATAAAACGCACCATCAAATCTTAGTGAGTCAATTTCTTTATAGACAGTCGCAATGGCATCCTTGATTGTAGGTCCGACTGCAGTTAAGCTTAATACACGCCCACCTGTCGTAACCAAATTTCCAGTTTTATCCTCATTTGCCCCTGCAACAAAAAGATTGATATTCGGTCTGTTATTGTAGTTCTCAATCCCACTTATAAGCTTACCTGTTTCGTAACCACCTGGGTAGCCTGCCGATGAGACTACAACTGTTACTGATGAGTCATCGCTCCATTGAATCTTGCTACTTTTTAACTGCCCATCAACTGTGGCAAGTAGTATCGGAATAATATCACTTTCAAGACGCACCATGATCGCTTGGCACTCAGGATCACCAAATCGACAGTTATATTCTAACACTTTGATTCCATCATCAGTAATCATAAGCCCTACATATAAGATACCTTTATAGCTGATCCCAGCATCGAGCAATGCTTCAACAGTTTTAGTTATAATATTTTTTTCTATTGCCGCTTCCATATTTTTTGTAACAATAGGAGCTGGTGAATAGGCACCCATTCCCCCAGTATTTGGTCCTTGGTCATTATCAAATATTCTTTTATGATCCTGCGCTGATGGCATCATTAGTATATCAGCTCCATCACAAAATGCTAATATTGACACTTCTTCTCCTTGCAAAGCTTCTTCTATAATAATCCGGTTCGAGGCTGCTCCAAACTTTTTATCAGTTAACATACTCTTTATTGCAAGGATCGCCTCCTCCTTGTTATTTGGGACAATCACACCTTTCCCTTGACACAGACCATCTGCTTTTATGACCACTTTATTATCAAACAGCTCAAGAAAGGAAATCCCCTCTTCAACTCTCTCTGCAACCTTGTACTTAGCCGTTGGAATCGATCGTTTCTCAAGTATAGTTTTCATAAAAACTTTTGAACCTTCTAACTGAGCAGCTAGTTTTGATGGTCCAAATATCTTCAGCGATTCATCATTAAATCGATCTACAATCCCAGCAACTAGTGGTGCCTCAGGACCAACTACAGTTAAATCAATGCTTCGCTCCTTTGCAAACTCAATTAATGAGTCAATATCTGATGAGTCAATTTCGATGTTTGTTCCATATTTTGATGTACCACCATTACCTTTGGCAATAAAGAGTTTACCAAGCATTGGACTTTGAGCAATCTTCCATGCAAGTGCAGCCTCACGACCACCCTCGCCTATCAGTAGAATATTGATTTTCGAACTCAACATTACCTCCTGTTTAATATCACTTTAAGTTTCTAACCTCGTCTAGTATCGCACTTTTGATTTTATCTTTTTCGACATGTCGAATAATCGTACCATTTTTAAAAATAACTGCACCATTTTTTGTACCTGCAATCCCAATATCTGCCTCTTTTGCTTCACCAGGACCATTAACCTCACATCCCATAACTGCTATCGTAACTTTATCTTGAATATCTTTTATCTCATCCTCTAACTCATTTACAATACCAATTACATCTGACTCACTTCTAGCACATGTCGGACATGAAATTAACTCTGCTCCCGAGGCACGATATCCAATGTATCGTAGGATATCCAAGGCAACTTTTGGCTCCTCAATAGGATCTGCTGTCAGAGACACCCTGATAGTGTCACCGATTCCATCTAATAAAAGTGCTCCGATTGCTATTGCAGATTTTATTGTGCCACTCGACTTTGGACCTGCCTCTGTTACACCTAAGTGAAGTGGATAATCACTCTTTGTGGCTAGCTCTCTGTAGGCCTTCACCGTATTACTGACTGAGGAAGATTTAACACTTATTTTGATTAAATCAAAATTGAACTCCTCTAGGATCCTAACATTTCTTAAGGCTGACTCAACCATCGCCTCAACCGTGGGACCATTATATTTCTTAAGTAACTCCTTTTCAATTGACCCACTATTGACTCCAACTCTAATCGGAATCTTGTTGCTCAATGCTAGCTTTGCAATCTCCTTAATCTTCCACCTTGCTCCTACATTACCAGGATTAATTCGGAGCCCATCAATACCATGCTCAATACTAAGTAAGGCTAGTTTGTAATCAAAATGAATATCACCCACAAGTGGAACATTTATCTCATCTTTGATTTTACTAATTGCAGTTGCCGACTCTGTATCAACAATACCAACCCTAACAATATCACAGCCAGCATTTGCCAGCTTTTGAATCTGATCAACTGTAGCTTTAACATCAGAGGTCTTGCTATTTGTCATCGATTGGACAGAAACTAGCGCTCCGCCCCCTACCGCAACATTCCCTACATGAATTTGTTTACTCATATTCGATATTTTGAATTTTGAAATTGTTATCCATATGCTAACAAACTTTTCTCAATTATGATACAAGCATCTACGCAATCTAATATGATAATAAAATATGAAATAGATTCTTTTGCCAGTCCTGACCCTTTTGACTTCTACTGCTAAAAGTCTTATAAATATGAGAGGGAATAATCTGGGTTAGGAGATAGGTTTATCAGATACATCGTTGTTTTTTTATTGTTGCTTTCTAATGCATGTTCAACAGGTGAAAATCCTCAAGGTTCGCTGCAAGATCGTCATGCTGACGTAGATAGTGAAGTTACTACTGAGCTAGTCAATATGGAGCTTGGAAGTGATATTGTTCTAGAGAATAGATTAGCTTTTGATCCTGAAACTAACCAATTGACTCAATTTGAAACAGATATTGACAAAAATCATTACACTTTCATCCTTACAGGAGAGATCAGCGGATCAGCGAAGGCACTAACATCTGTAAAGGAACATCAGTGGGAGCTTATCACTGATGCAATAGATCCTACTACTGCAAGCAAGGTTAATATTGTAAATCCATCTTCATTGCAAACTGAAGTTATAGTTAACACTGACATAGCAGACTCAACACTTAAGTTTCGATTAGTTACAATATATGAAGATCGACGAACTGATAATAGTGATCCTGTTGAAGTTCGCCTTAAGAATGGATGGCGAATCTACATAACGCAATATGGCGCAGATCAGCCCTCCGCTGCTAATGGCTCTAGCTGGGAAAATGCTATTAACGGATCTGAACATCTACAAAATGTTATTGATGCTGCTGATTCAGTTGTACAAAATGATCCGGATATCGCGCTTGTCGAAATATGGGTTGCAGCTGGAGTTTATAAACCTCTCTGGCAATGGGGTAATGAAAATGAAGATAATGCTGCGCGGAAAAAATCATTCCGGCTACATAATAATGTTGCACTTGTTGGTGGCTTCAATGGAACAGAAAAAGCTATTCATGAACGGGTTACATCTGATGATGATGAGAAAATATATCAGTATGAAACGATATTCTCTGGT
>JBLYYQ010000116.1:0-4304 GCA_048550035.1 Nitrospinota bacterium | reverse complement strand
AGGTAAATGTGGCGAAGAGTAAGTCGACAGAGAGTGAAAAACTAATAGAACTAGATCCAAAGTTATCATCGGAAAATGAATCAAGTGTTGTAGCCTCAGGTAATTTATCAGAGAATGCGATACGAGTATTAGAACGTAGATATCTTAAGCGTGGTGCAGATGGCGAATTAGCAGAGAGCCCGGATGAGATGTTTAAGCGTGTGGCAAAGAATATAGTGAGTAGCGAGAAAAACTATGGAGCTACTGATAGAGAGATTGAGCAGATAGAGTTTTCATTTTATAAGATGATGTCGAGCTTAGAGTTTTTACCAAATTCGCCAACTTTGATGAATGCTGGCAGAGATTTACAACAGTTATCAGCATGCTTTGTTTTGCCTGTTGAAGATTCGATGGAATCTATCTTTGATACAGTCCGAGATACAGCTTTAATCCATAAATCAGGAGGCGGCACAGGCTTTTCATTCTCAAAATTACGAGCTAACGGCTCTAGAGTTCAATCGACAAATGGTGTTTCATCAGGTCCAGTATCATTTATGCGTGTATTCGATGCCGCAACCGAATCGGTCAAGCAAGGAGGGACCAGACGAGGTGCAAACATGGGGATATTGAAAGTAGATCACCCAGATATAGAGTCATTTATAACAGCAAAACATGGCAACAATCAGATAAACAATTTCAATATATCAGTAGCGGTAACCGAGTCATTTATGAATGCTGTTGAATCTGGCAGTGATTACAATTTGATTGCACCGAACAATAACAAGGTAGTAGGAGTGCTCAATGCTAGAGATGTTTTTAATACGATGGTTGAGTCTGCATGGAAGAATGGAGATCCTGGAATAATTTTCATCGACCGTATTAACAAGGACAATCCAACGCCTCATATTGGTGAGATGGAGAGTACTAACCCTTGCGGCGAACAGCCATTACTCCCTTACGAAGCTTGTAATTTAGGTTCAATAAATCTAGTTAAGTTTTATGACAAAGCCAAACGGAAGATTGACTGGCCAAAATTGAAAGAGGTGGTCCATCTTTCAGTCCGATTTTTGGATAATGTTATAGATATGAACAAGTACCCTATCGAAAAGATTGCTGATATGACCCAAGCTAACCGTAAGATAGGCTTAGGGTTAATGGGTTGGGCCGATCTTCTAATTATGATGTCAATCAAGTATAATAGTGATGAAGCCCTTAGCTTGGCAGCCGAAGTGATGAAATATATTAACGATGAAGCAAAAAAGGCATCATATGAGCTAACTAAAACAAGAGGAACATATCCGAATTTCAAAGGATCAGCTCATGATTTAAATAGCTCTGGACCACAACGAAATGCAACAGTAACAACAATAGCACCAACCGGAACAATATCAATAATAGCAGGCTGTTCATCAGGGATAGAGCCTCTATTTGCACTATCATATATCCGTAATGTTATGGATAACGATAAGTTAGTTGAGAGTTATCCACTCTTTGAGAGCGCAATGAGAGATCTAGGCTTATATTCAGAATCGTTAGCAGAGCGAATTGCGTTCAAAGGTCATATTGAAGACGAAGAAGATATTCCGCAAAATGTGCGTGATATTTTTGTAACGGCTCACGGAATATCACCTATATGGCATATAAAGATGCAGGCTGCATTTCAAAAGCATATAGATAATGCGGTATCAAAGACTGTCAATTTTGGAAAAGAGGCAACAAAAGAGGATGTTGCCGAGGTCTACATGTTAGCTTACAAATTAGGTGTTAAAGGTGTAACGATATATAGAGATGGTAGTAAAGATAATCAGGTATTATCAACAGGCTCCACTTATGATGATTCATCTAGCGTGGCAGTTTCTGATGATGATAAAACAAAGTTGAAGATCACTGCAAGACCACGTCCTGAAGTCGTGTTTGGGTCGACTCATAAAATTAATACAGGGTGTGGTGCAATGTATGTCACAATTAATTGCGATGAAAATGGTGCTCCGTTTGAGCTTTTCACTCATATAGGCAAAGCTGGCGGTTGTGCAGCAAGTCAGACAGAATCAATAGGTAGATTAGTTTCTATGGGGCTTAGATCTGGCATTGATGTCAAAGATATCCAGAAACAGCTATTAGGCATTTCGTGTCATCTTCCTTCATGGGATAAAGGTGTGAAGATAACCTCATGTGCTGATGCAATTGCAAAAGCGATAGGATGCTGGATGCAGATCAAAGAGGAGAGTGTGAAAAATGGTGTAGACAATAATTTTGTCCATTCTGGTGGGTTAGGTTCTATTAAAGGTGATAATAATATTCAGATATCAATGGGTGGCATCTGCCCTGACTGTGCAGGTTCATTAGAATTTAGTGAAGGGTGCCTTAAATGTCAAAGTTGTGGATATACTAAATGTTAAAGCTAAAAAGGTAGCGCTGATTGTCAAACATTGTTTGAGTAGAGTATCTGTTGAGTAACTGTTTCTCTTTTGATAATGATCGGATTGCTCTTATTTTTTAGAGCTTCGAAACCATTGCGAAAGTAGAGTTTTCTTTTCAGTATTAATAAATTCGCTTCGATAGTGGTGTGTTTCCATTTCATCAATTTGGTCATCATCAATATATAGGCTAGAGTCAGTAGAGATTGGACTTTTTATTGATCCTTTCCAATTGCTAACGATTTTATCAAACTCGCTAACTAGAGTTTTGTTATCAATCCATCCAAATCCTGCAGCGCCTAACATATATTGAAGTTCGGTCTGAA
Source organism: Nitrospinota bacterium (assembly GCA_048550035.1). GTDB lineage: Bacteria > Nitrospinota_A > UBA7883 > UBA7883 > JBLYYQ01 > JBLYYQ01. The sequence goes on along the minus strand of JBLYYQ010000116.1, from coordinate 1,582 downwards.
AGCTAGGAGAAAACTCCGGGGTACCACTTCTTGAAAGTGCTAAGACAATCTCTCGATCAAACGGTTTTCGACTTTGTGGGAATTCAGCCATATAGGGGGTATGATAACTAATGAAATTTTCTAGGAATATTTTGGCATTATCGTCCCAGCCGCTCTGCTTAAGTTCATTAAGTTCCCAATCCAAGATCCATGTTTTTGCTTGACCATCATCACCAGCTGATATTGCAATCCGTCCATCGGTTGCAAGTGCGATATCGTTTACTGTCGATTGGTGTCCCTCAAATACAGATAGATTAGTCCCACTTTCAAGATCCCAAAGCCGAACGGTTCTATTAACATCAGTAGAGAGACAAAACTTTTGATCAAACGAGAATAAGATTGAAGATACAGATCCTTCATGCCCTTCAAGATTTTTAATAGGTTCTGCTTTAACAAGGTCATAAAGTACAATCATTCCAGTTTCACATGCTAGTAATGCCTGTTTTTGGTCTAACGAGATAGCTGCGCTATTGACCGCACCATAACCTGGTGCTAAAGTTCGCAGGCAGTCTCCTGTTGCTACATTCCAAACCCGTGCAGTACGATCAGCACTAAAAGATATTGCTAACGCACCAGCTGGGTGGAGCTTGACACCTAACACCGCTTGATTATGACCTCGAAACTTACGGATCGGTTCATTATATTCAGTCGACCAGAGGTTAATAAAGCTATCAGATCCTGCAGATAAAAAGAATCTTGCATCATAAGATAATACAGCACCATTAATGGCACCTATATGTCCAGCGACTGTTTTTATAAGCTTGCCAGATTTTACATTATATAATCTAAGCTTTCCATCTGTCGATGCGGTAAGTGCGGCTGATGCATCTTTACTTATTGATACATCACTAATAGCACCTTGTGCATCACTGAATGTTGCGAGCGGTTCTTCTGTAGCAAGATTCCAGACAATTGCAGTCTGATCTTGGCTACCTGTGATTGCCATTGAACCATAAAATGATATATCGATTGCATTAATAGGAGCATTGCGATGAGTTAGCGAACTCTGTTCCCATCCAGCTTTAAACCCCTTTTTAGCGAAGAAGGGGTACAAATTGCCCCATTCTCTGATTGCTTCTGAACCTTTATGAAAGCCTGTCTGCCTACGCGCACTCTTTAAATGTTGTATCGCCGATAAATAATCGCCATCGTCTAATGCTTGGCGCATCTGGGTAATACCATTTTCATACTCGATTCCTGCTGATAATACCAGTTCACTTGCACTGACCTTGCTTACCATTATAGGTGCCGTAAATTCACTCCCAAGATTCCTTACTTTCCATCTTAAAACTTTACCAGACGAATCTGCACTATATAGATATTTCTTATCCGATGAAATTGCTATTGAATTTAGTGTTGCATCATGACCTGCAAAGGTACGTATACAACGTTTGTCATGTAGATCCCATAATCTTATCGTCCGATCATAAGAACTAGATATCAGAAAATCATTATCCAGAAATAGTAGATTGCTGACAATCTTATCATGCCCTTTTAAGGTCATGAGCGCGCCTGCCCTTCCACCGCGATCCGTCGCGCGATT
>JBLYYQ010000115.1:0-5636 GCA_048550035.1 Nitrospinota bacterium | reverse complement strand
GATCAATCCTCTTTTTAACAGATTCTATCTTTTTTAGGATAATACCTTCTGCTGGAAATTTTTCATCTAGCATTTGATATATTTTAAAACTCTCTTCTAGCTTCTCTTGTTCTTCGTATGATATAGCAATACTAAGCCAAGAATCAAACTCATATCTAGAGTCTGGATACTCTTTTACAACCTGCAAAAAAAGCTCTACCGCCTTTTCGGTATGTCCATTAATATAGTAGCCATTTCCAATCTGATATAAGATATCTGGCCTTAGCTTTGTATCTGGAAATTCTTTTAGAATGTTATAAAATTCAATCTCCGCCTGAGGATAGTTGCCTTTGGCAAAATATGCTTCTGCTATCTTAAAGCGATATTTCTCTTCACTGATTAGATCTGGAAATTCATTAATAATCTTATTATATTGCAAGATCGAGGCATCATAGTTTTTCATCACAAGAAAATATATCTGGGCAATATCGATATTCGCTTTTAATGTAAGATGATCAGACCCACCTATCTGCACTGCTCGTTGATAAAATTCAATTGCCCGCTCTGGCTCTTGATAGTTTAGATAATAGATCTCCCCTAGCCTGACTAATGATTTTGTTACTAGGTAAGGATCCTTACTCCGCTCAACTATAACCATTAACTTTGGAATTGCATCGCTAAACTTATTTTGCAACCAGAGTGACTGCGCTTCATTATATATACGCTCATCAGCTGTTGTACAGCTACCACAGCCGGCTGTGCAAAATAGAATGAAAGTTAAGAGAAGACTCCTACTGTACTGGATCATCACCACTGGATGGAATATCCTCAGATTTTGAATTATCATTATTTACATCAGCAGCGTCGTTACTATCATCAGTTTCATCTGGCAAATTACTGTCGTCAGCTATCTCCAATGTTGAAGCTACCTTAGCTAGTGAAACAACTTTCAGACCTTTGCTAAGGGATATTACTCTTACTCCTTTGGTGTTTCGACCGGTAGTAGCAACATCACTTGCCCTAATCTTGATAATTCCACCTGAGCTATTGATCATCATCATCTCATCTGATTCGGTTGACTTTAAGGCAGCAACAACCTTCCCATCTACTGTTTTAATATCAATTAACCCTTTCCCGCCACGCCGTTGAACTCTATATCTTGAAAGATACGTTCTCTTACCTAAGCCACTCTCTTTAAGTGTAAACAAGCTTGTATCTTCAACATCAGATTCTGAAAATCTTGTCATCCCAACAACAACATCGCCTGAAGAAAGATTGATACCCTTGACTCCTATTGCACTTCGACCGGTAGCTCTAACATTATCTTCTGGGAATACTATCGTCATACCATTTCTAGTTGAAATCAATATACGATCTTTACCGCTTGTTACTTTTGCCGAAATAACCTCATCACCATCTGTTAGCTTAATACCTATGATCCCACCTGAGTGAATCTTAGAGTATGCAGAAAGCTTTGTCTTTTTTACGATCCCTTTGCGGGTAGCAACTACCAAAAATGAATCGTCAGCAAACTCTTTGATTGGGAAAACTGTTGCTACATCCTCTGATGGTTTTAACTGTACTAAGTTATTTACAGAGCGACCTTTAGAAATCCTAGAACCTATCGGGGTCTCAAATACTCGCGATGAAAAAACACGTCCTAAATTTGTAAAAAATAGTAGATGGTCATGGCTATGTGCAACAAATAGTTTTGATGCTCCATCCTCTTCTTTCATCCCCATCCCTAAAACACCTTTACCTCCTCGGCGTTGGGCACGAAACTCGTTTACATTTATCCGCTTAATATAGCCGCCAAGTGAGATTGTGACTACCACATCTTCTCGTTCGATTAGATCTTCTTGCAGCGATTCCTCTGCGTAACTTATTAATTCAGTTCGTCTGGTATCTGAATATTTCTCTTTTATCTCAAGAAGCTCTTGTTTGATCAGATCAGTTTTGACAGATTCGTTGTTCTTTATATTTTCTAACTCTAATATCTTTTCCCGTACATCATCTAGCTCATCTTCAATCTTCTTTTGTTCAAGCCCGGTCAGTCTTGCAAGTCGCATATCTAGTATCGCTTTAGCTGCTAGCTCTGAAAATCCAAACCTTGCTATCAACTCAAGCCTTGCGCTATCAGGGCTATCTGCCCCCTTGATTAGAGCGACAACCTCATCTAAATTTAATATCGCTTTAATTAATCCTGCAAGAATTTCTTCTTTCTCTTTTGCTTTTCGTAGATCAAAGATAGTTCGCTTCGTGACTATGTCATAGCGATGGTCTAAAAAGATATTCAACATCTCTTTGAGGTTTAACTTTTTTGGTCTCCCATTCACTAATGCTAAAAAAATAGCTCCGAATGTATCTTGCATCTGCGTATATTTAAATAGCTGGTTGAGCGTTACATTCTCATTTGCATCTCGCTTAAGATCTATTGCTACGCGCATGCCATCCTTATCTGATTCATCGCGCAGATCAGCAATACTTGTGATCCGCTTATCACGAACTAGCATTGCAATCTTTTCAACTAGCTTTGCCTTATTAACCTGATAGGGCAACTCTGTTATTATGATTCTTAATCGATCTTTTGAGCCTTCCTCAATATGAGTAGCTGCTCGCATAATGATATGACCCTTGCCATAATGGTATAACGATTGGATTCCGGCCTGACCATAAATCTTACCTGCCGTTGGAAAATCAGGTCCCTTTATAAAATTCATTAGATCTTCAATAGAGCTATCTTTGTTATCCAAAAGAGCGACGAGTCCATCTATAATCTCTCCTAAATTATGAGGCGGAACATTGGTCGTCATCCCAACTGCAATCCCACCTGCTCCATTGATCAATAAATTTGGTACCTTGCTTGGCAATACCGTTGGCTCTAATTTAGATTCATCATAATTTGGCCTAAAGCTAACCGTCTCTTTATTGATATCTTCTAATAGCTCGCCTGAAATTTTTGCTAATCGGACTTCTGTATATCGCATAGCAGCAGGTGAGTCGCCATCAACAGATCCAAAGTTACCCTGTCCGTCAATTAGAGGGTATCTCAATGAAAAAGGTTGTGCCATCCTAACTAGCGCATCATAAATCGATGTATCACCATGTGGGTGATAAGAGCCTAGCACCTCACCTATCGTACTAGCTGATTTCTTATATGGTTTATTAAAGTGGTTACCTTTGCTGTTCATCGCATATAAAATCCTACGATGGACTGGCTTTAGACCATCCCTTGCATCTGGTAATGCTCTTGCCACTATAACAGACATAGAGTATTCTAAAAATGAGTTTGCCATCTCATCTTCAATTGAGATAGGAATCATCCCTGACTTATCTATTGCGTTCATAATCTCTTAAATTAAAGTTCCTATTCTAAAAAAATTCATTATAACTGAATTTATCTCTAGATAGTATCCGTTTTTGACTTAAAGTCCTTAAGGCTAACACTCTTTTAAAACGGTAGCTTATTATCTACCTTGCTCCTTGGCTCTTTAATCCCAAGGTGATGGTATGCAATGGAAGTCAATACCCGCCCTCGCAAAGTACGGTTTATAAACCCTTCTTGCAGTAGATAAGGTTCTATTAGATCTTCAATGGTCTCTTTTTCTTCTGATATTGCAGCTGCAATTGTCTCAATTCCAACAGGTCCACCACTAAAATTCGTTGCAAGTAGTAATAAAAGTTTTCGATCCATCTTATCTAACCCTTTATCATCAACCTCTAGTTTCAAGAGTGCATTTCTTGCAATATCTTTGGTTATCAGACCATCAGATTCTACTTCTGCAAAGTCGCGTATCCTCTTTAAGAGTCTTATTGCTATTCTTGGCGTTCCTCTACTTCTTTTTGCAATCTCTTTCTCTCCTGCCTTATCAATCTTCAGATTCAAAATCCTAGCTGATCTTTCAATAATCAACTCAAGCTCATTATGTGAATAAAAATCCAACCGATGAATCACTCCAAATCGATCTCGAAGTGGCGATGCCAACAGTCCTGCTTTAGTCGTTGCGCCAACTAATGTAAATGGTGCTAAAACAAAATTTATTGTTCGCGCAGAAGGGCCTTGACCGATAATAATATCTACCTTGTAATCTTCCATCGCCGAATAGAGAATCTCTTCTACTTGTGGTGCTAACCTATGAATTTCATCAATAAATAGAACATCTTTTGCTTGTAAATTCGTTAAAATTGCTACTAAATCTCCTCCTTTTGTCAACATAGGGCCAGATGAACATTTAAGTGACGAGCCAAGCTCATTACTTACAATATGAGCAATCGTAGTCTTCCCTAATCCAGGAGGTCCATAAAATAAGAGATGATCTAATGCTTGATCTCGCATCTTCGCTGCTTTGATATAGACCGATAAATTATGTTTTAATTTCTCTTGACCTATATAATCGTCTATGAATCCAGGCCGTAGCGACGGCTCTTCTTCTAAATCGTCTTCAAACTCTTCTGTAAGATCATCTATATTATTAAAGCTCATAATGTTCTAGTCTACACCAAATAACTCTGCAATCTTACCTTATTTAGTGATAACTTAGGTTATGGACCAGGTAAGACTCAGCTCTCATGCAAAAATCAATCTTTTTCTGAAAATTTTGAGTAAAAACAGTGATGGATATCATAATATCTGCTCATTAATGAGCAAAATTGAGTTTGCTGATCTGATTTGTGTCAAAAAGAGCCGTAGCTCAAAAATAGTGCTTAAATCACCACTTAACCAAGCGATGGAATCTGATAATAATTTAATAATAAAAGCAGTCACTCTCTATGACAAGAACTTCGGTCTTGACTTCGGATTAGAAATTGAGCTACTGAAATATCTCCCAATTGCTGCAGGATTAGGTGGCGGTAGCTCTAACGCTGCTACAACCCTCATTGCTCTTACGATGTTAGACAGTAAAAATGTATCAATAGAAGATCTCAAGCCAGTTGCAATCGAGCTTGGCTCTGATGTCCCATTCTTCTTACAATATAAAGGAGCTATTGTTGAAGCTACAGGTGGAGAAGTGACTAAATTCAATCTACCGAAAAAGTTTGATATACTTCTTGCTAAACCAAAATTCTCAATATCGACTAAAGATTCATATCAGAACTCTACATTTGATTTTCTGACTCCGTTTGATAAGCAAAAAACGATTTCAACATTTTTAACTGGTGATCTTAATCGTATAAGTCAAGTTATGGTAAACGATTTAGAACAGTATGCTCTTGACAACTACCAAGAGCTAGTAGATCTAAAACTATCTATAGAATCGTTGCCAACTCCACCTCTGAAAACATTACTTGCAGGAAGTGGCTCTACACTATTAGCTTTCTTTAACAATCCAGGTGAGATAAAAATTGCAATAAAACAGCTAAAATCAGAAAATTTACTCCTCCGTCAAAGTGCCACCTTATGATTTTTTTTATGAATTTTCTTAAGAAATATTAGATTTGTTATTATAATTTTGTTGAAATAAGTAATAATAGCTATATACTGATATATATGGAGCTAAACGAAGTTTTGTTTGTGTTTGAGAGATAATTTACTGACTGCAGAGCTTTAATATATGATGACTATTGATATTCCATTTGAAGCTAACAAAAAGGTTACTTTTAAAACCTCCCTAGATTCTGATGCCAAAGAGTACCTTGCATTAATCAAGAAGACTAAT
>JBLYYQ010000114.1:0-6444 GCA_048550035.1 Nitrospinota bacterium | reverse complement strand
TTTTAGAACGGTTGAAGTAGTCATCAACCTTTAGAGAAACTGCACTGTTTTGTTCCACAATTCGTTTAGATTCCGCCTCAATCTGCTCTAAATTGAGACTATGAGTTAAAGAGGCAAGTGCAATTATATCCTCTTCAGATTGCTTGGTTGTTTTCTCAAGATCTAATGTTACAAATCCTGAATGGCTACTATGTAGCGATTCAATCCCCTCTTTTGAGTGGTCGATTGCATCAGTAGCAGCCGTCACGCTTGCTTGAATAGTAAGTCCTGCTTTGTACGCTGGACTATTTTTCGTATGGCACCCTACACAGTCTTGCGAAGATTCACCTGTGAACTGTTCTGTACTCGATTTTAGCAGATCATGATTACCATGACAGTCTTTGCAGATCGGCTGATTTTTGTCACCTTTGTAGGAAGTCCAATGTGGACCACTTTTCAAATTATTAACAGATTCCGTATGACAACTAAAGCAACTCTCTTGAGTGGTAACTGACTTTGCAGGCGTTATTTCATGATTTGAGTGACAATCAAAACAGGTTGGAACAATGTTATTACCTTCTAAAAATTTATTGTAATGCCAACTTTTTGTATAAAGTTCAAACTGGTCAGTTCGAATATTGCGAGGTTCAAATATCTTCTTATCTGAATGGCAACTAGCACAAGTTTCTGAAATATTTTGTCGATTATTTAATGCATTTGGATCAGTTTTGCGCAATATTTTGTGTTGACTATGGCAGCTAACACATGTTGCAGAATCAAGATCGCCTTCGGCAACCTTCTTGCCATGGACAGACTTTTCAAATAGAGAGACCTGATCTGTCCTGAGTGTAGACGAATAGGTCGACTTCATAAGATCTGGATTTGAATGACAATCGGCACAGAGCTTTGATATATCCTTTTTTGCAGGCTTGCCGATAAATCCTTTTGCCTCATCTTTAGCAAATTCCTCATTTTTTGGATCACCACCATGGCAATCGACACAAAAGACACCAACTTCACGATGAACAGACTGTTCCCAATCAACGATAGGTTGATATAATCTTATTACCTCAGGATCCAAGTCTTCTATCTTTTCACCTCCGGTTAAGGCTGTGTGACAATTAATACAGGTATAGTCTGCGGGGATCTCAATTATAGATTTTGTCTCTTCTGTAACTCCCTGATCGGTGACAGCATTGAGATTAAATGAGGTTGTAATTAGCAATATCAATGCAACAATGAGATATAACCTTTTATTTGCTTTTATCATCGGCCTCTTTACACTCTTTTCTTTCATTATTAATCACTCTTCTAACCTTATCTTTAACAAAGTTTGCGGCCAGGATGGAAATTAATAACAGGCCACACAACTAAATATTTCTATAAGTTATAACAATTTTGATAATTCGCCAAACTTTTTTTGCAGATAGCTTTTTGAGAGACTTTTTATCTTAGATATTTAATATCCTAACTCATGGAAATATCAAAACAGCAGCTATAATGGCTTGTACTCGTAGTGTGAATGATATTGCTCTTTTATATAGCGCAAAAATCGAGTTCCAACCTCTGTAATCTTAACATTACGATCTTCTCTTTCCCCAGTAATGCTTATCAGCATCTGCCCTACCAAAAACCCAAAATAGCTCTTACTTGTTGCCGTAGATTCAGATAGTTCTAAAAATCTCTCATAAAACCTTCTTAGGTCATTCTGTTTAGCTTCTCCCTCTCCTCTATCCTTAAGTTCTGAAAGAAGCTCTGTTTGAATTCCAAAGATCTCATTGTAGATACGCTCACAAGCAAGCATCCTAAGTAGTCGATTAGTTTCCTTCGAAATCTTGTCAGGATCAGGATTGTTTATTATGTTTTCTATAAAATCAGAGTCTGAAATGCCTCCAGCATCCTTTGTGCTAAATGGAAGCTCATCGTCTGAGGTACCTGTTATGGGATTGCTTTCCTCTGGTGTACTATCCTGCTTTGGAGGTCTTTCAAATTCAACACCAGCTATCTTGAATTTAACAATAGCCTTAATAAGATCACCTGTCTGTGCAAGAATAGTTCCTATCTGCTTGCTAAAAGAGATTCCAACAATTGTTGCAACAACATGCCAAGTTTTGCTTTCTGTTCAGGTGGAGCAGGTTCTGATGTTTCCATTTATCTTCCTCTACCAAATATTATGAATATATAGTAGCATAATTTCTTTTACAATTGGATGAATCGGTTTATGAGCAAAGTTGAGAAAAAGAAGGGTAGCCTTCAAAAAAAGTTTAAAAGTCTAGGGGTAAGTAGCGCTAATAGTAAAATTAATTATGATAAGCCATCAGCTACTATTTTAGAGACATTTGCTAATCCATTTAGTATTAAGTCAGAAAACAGGGCCAACGCGACGGGGGATATCTATATTGAAGCTACTGAATTTACAACGCTCTGCCCCATCACAAGGCAGCCCGATTTTGGAACAATAAAAGTCGACTATAGACCAGACAAACTCTGCCTTGAGAGTAAATCTTTCAAATTATATCTTATGAGCTTTAGGATGAGTAGCACCTTCCATGAATCGGCGGTAACAAAAATTGCCAACGATCTAATCAAGCTACTTGACCCTATATCGATCAGAGTCGAAGGCGATTTTAGTATGCGAGGCGGAATCGCATTTCGCCCAGTAGCTAGCTGGAGTAAAGAAGGCAAAACTTAATCTATCGAGTGAATTCTATACTCAAGCCTGCTCGTTGATCTCGTCGGCATCGTAATCATTTTGATGGTACCTACTAAACTCTGCTCTAAATGACAAATCAGACATATCTTCTACCCGATGTGTAACAAGTTTCCCATAAAGATGATCAATCTCATGTTGGAAAACTCTTGCTAAATAACCTTCTGCCTCAATTTTCACCTTATTGCCAGAATCGTTGAATCCCTCAACTGTAACTTTATCAGCACGCGACACCTTTCCTAGCAATTCGCCTAACGAAAGGCAACCTTCCCACTCTTTAAGCATCGTAGTTGAAAAATCTTTCAAGACCGGATTAATAAAGGCAGACGCTAAATCAGTCCGGCTGCTCTTTAGACCTACCAACTCAGACTCAATCACAATTATCTTGATTGAATTGTGAACTTGTGGTGCTGCAAGACCGACTCCTCCATATTCACGCATCGTTGCCACCATATCATCAATCAGTGACTGAACTTTAGCATCCTTGATGCTACTAATCGGCAGATCATCTGCTACCTTAGAAAGAATTGGGTGACCAAGCTTCGCTACTTTAAGTATTGACATTATTCTTTAAAATATTTTGCCCTATATTTCGCAAAAATCTCCTCTGCCTTCACTCTGCAGTTACCGCAACCTGTTGAAATCTTCGTTCTCGATTGTAGCGTCTCAAAATCTTCAACACCTTCTAGAACCTCCTCTTCAATCTCATGTTCTGACACATTAAGACATTCACAGATGATAACCTCTTTTCGTTCTCGAATTCTATCTTCTTGACCTGTCTTTATGAAATAATCATTGATCGCCGCACGCAACGCCTTATCCCCTAACACTGAACAGTGGATCTTCAAGGCAGGAAGACCTCCTAACCTATCCATTATATCTTCAGGCTTTATTTTCAACGCTTCATTCACTGTCATTCCATCTTTTTCTGTCACCATCTCAGACATAATCGATGTCGAAGCTATTGCTGATGCACAACCAAATGTCTTCCATTTTAGATCTTCAATATGCTCGCCTTCCCCAATCTTCACCCATATTTTCATCATATCGCCACACTGAACATTACCTACCATTCCTACCCCACTAGGATTGTACTCTTCTTCAGGAATAGCTAAAATATTACGTGGGTTTTGAAAATGATCCATTACTAAATCTGTATATCCGAAATTGTTATTTCCGTCATGTTCTTCCATTTTCATGCTCCTTAAATAATCTAAACTCTTAAGAGTGCTAACATTAAGCTCTTAAGAATGATTTGTATTCTTTAGACTCTATCTAAAACTTTTAAGCTCTAAAAGCAAGTTTTCTTTCATTATATATCTAAATCAAGTTTAAAACTCTATTAAATCTAATTTCCCTATTTCTAATATAAATGAGCTTTTAGACTAATTTTTTAATAATAAGTAGTCAACTATTAGCAGGTTTGCTATTTTGTGCTAGAATATCTTAAAAGTTGATTAAAGCAGAATTAGGAATCATATAAAAATTATGTTAAATAAAACGCAGAAAAAGGTCGCGATCGGATCATTGCTGATAGTTACAGTGATAGGTTACCTTATCTACTCGGCAGCTCAATCTAATGCAAACTATTATCAGACTGTCTGTGAGGCAAAAAAATTATCAGCTAATAAGTCAAAACGGCTCCGATTAGAAGGTAAAGTTGCATCAGGTAGCCTCAAGCAAGATAGCCAATCATTAAAGATTTCTTTTCTTTTAAAAGAAGACCCTGCTAAAGGTTCTAACTGTAACGAGGAAATAGCTATTGATTATCAAGGAGTTGCACCTGATCTTATGCAAGAAGACATAACTGTGATTGCTGAAGGTACATTCCTAAACTCTGGCAGCTTTAAAGCAGATAGGCTACTTACTAGCTGTCCATCGAGATATGATGCCGCAAAAGAATTTGATGATTCACCCCATCCATCTGCTCCAGCAAAACTACCGGATAATATTGTTCATCCACCTTCCAAATAAGAGCAGATAGATATGATCATTGAACTTGGCGAATATGCCTTAATTTTGGCCTCTTTGGTAGCCCTATATAGTATAATTGTACCGATATTGGGATTATATAGTAATTCTGATTCTTTATTGCAAAGTGGTGCATATGGGTTAATCGGAACATTTATCCTCCTATCTATTACGACATTGGCATTACTGTTTGCCATACTAACTGGCGATTACTCAATTGAGTATGTATATGGCTATTCGAATATTGATCTAAGTTTTCTCTATAAAATTTCATCATTTTGGGCAGGACAAAAAGGCTCATTGCTATTATGGGGATGGATGTTAGCACTCTTTTCAGTAATTGCAGTGTTGCAAAATCGTAACCATAACAAAGAGTTAATGCCATATGTGACAATCATTTTAGCTATTGGACAACTATTTTTCACCCTGCTCATAATATTCCCAGCGCCACTTTTTGAAAAGATGACTGTTTTGCCAGAAGATGGTTATGGGCTAAATCCATTGTTACAAAACCCAGGGATGGTCTATCATCCACCAACTTTATATATAGGGTTTGTCGGATTTATGATCCCCTTTGCGTTTGCAATGGCTTCATTATGCAGTAAATCGAGGAGCCAGCAATGGATTGTCTCAACTAGGCGATGGACTATATTTGCTTGGCTCTTTTTAACTATCGGCAATCTTCTTGGTGCAAACTGGGCATATGTAGAATTAGGTTGGGGTGGCTATTGGGGCTGGGATCCTGTAGAAAACGCAAGCTTAATGCCATGGCTTACAGGGACTGCTTACCTACACTCCATTATGATTCAAGAGCGCAAAAAGATGTTGAAAACTTGGAATATGGTGCTCATCAGCCTTACATTTATACTAACAATATTAGGAACATTCATCACACGATCTGGAATAATATCATCAGTCCATGCATTTGGTGAATCATCGGTTGGAACTTATTTTTTATATTTTCTAATATTCATTGTCATAGCGGTATCGTATCTAATATTCAGTCGCCATGAGCTATTGCGATCAGAAGATACGCTAGATTCATTAGTATCAAGAGAGTCATCATTCATATTTAACAATATAATACTGGTAGGAGGCGCATTTACTGTTCTAGCTGGTACTATGTTTCCGCTGGTTTCTGAACTATTTATCGCTGAGAAAGTAACAGTTGGCCCACTATTTTTTAATAAAGTGATGGTTCCAATCGGTCTTGGCTTGCTTCTTCTTGCTGGGATATGTCCCTTGATTGCATGGCGAAAAGCAAGTGTTGCTAATTTTAAGAAAAACTTCTTAACACCAATTGGCTTTGGTATTTTCATATTTATTCTAAGCCTAACTATTTTGCCTTTTAGTTTGATGGCATCACTATCATTTGGATTATCAGGATTTGTACTAGGATCAATCTTTATTGATCTGTTTAAAGCAACTAAAGTTCGACATTTGTTATCAAATAATAACTATATTCATTCATTATTCGGACTTATATGGCAAAACAAACGAAAATATGGAGGGTATATTGTTCATATTGGAGCAGTATTCTTATTCATAGGTTTCACAGGCTCAGCGTTCAATAGATCAGTTGAGACCTCACTTTTCCCTGGTGACAAAATTATTGCAGGCGATTATGATTTAACATTCGTCCGTTTTGATCAGATAAAAGATAATCGACTCACCGAACGGTTAGTCTCCACCTTTTTAGTCGAAAAAAATGGTAAGCCGCTCGGATATATGCGTCCAGAAATAAAAATTCACTTTAAGAACTCATTGTCAGGTGAAAGGAGCAG
>JBLYYQ010000113.1:0-5910 GCA_048550035.1 Nitrospinota bacterium | reverse complement strand
GGTCTTTTTGGACTCTTTTTCTTCTTTTACAAGCCGACTGTTAAATGAGCTAGCTATCCAAATAAAAGGATCAGCTATTTTGAGAATATAATATATTATTAATAAAAGTTTGGTTGAAACAAAAAATTTGTAAAAGAGGAAAATGCACTTTGATGTTTTTGCCACTGGGGATTCGATTTTTCATCGGTTAGATCCTAGAGTCAAGATAGTAGCATTGCTACCTCTGATTTTTATGATAGCAATAACTGACAACTTCCTGATAATTTATGCATCACTTTTACTTTCAACCATTTTTATTTTGCTTTCATTTTTACCATTCAGATTGCTACTTAACAGAATATTGATGGTAAATATCTTCCTTTTAATGTTGTGGGTGATACTTCCGCTGACAGCAACTAGTGAAACTTTTGTAGTGATATTCGGCTTAAGTTTAAGCTACGCTGGGATTGCAAAGGCATATTTGATTACTCTAAAAGCGAATAGTATCCTCTTATCAACAGTTGCATTATTAGCAACGACAGAGAAATTTGCACTAGCTCATACACTGTTTCATCTTCGATGTCCAAAAAAGCTCGTCTATTTACTCTTTTTTATATATAGATATATGTCTTTACTCCATATCGAGTTTGAAAAATTGCAAAAGGCGACTCGGATACGAAGTTTTGAAGCAAAAGCAAATATTCATACATTTAAGCATCTATCATATCTGATGGGCGGACTCTTTATAAAGAGTTATGACAGGTCAGAGCGTGCTTACAATGCCTTAAAATTACGAGGATTTCGTGGCGATTTTCCGGTATTGCACCACCCAAGCTACAAGATCTCAGACTGGATTTTTCTAACATTGATGCTAACTTTTTTTGGATTAGTGATGCTACTGTGAAAATAATGGATCTATCAGAGATCAAGTTTGATTATAATCAGAATATCTCAGTTTTTAACAATCTAAACTTTGAGCTCAAAAGTAATGAAAAAGTAGGTATTTTAGGCTCAAATGGTAGTGGAAAGTCGACACTTCTTGAATTGATGGTCGGACTGTTAAAACCTCAAAATGGAGTAATAGAACTTTGGGGAAAGAGGCAGTTAGAAGAGTCAGACTTTAAAGTCTCAAGGAGGCGGATCGGATTTCTATTTCAAGATCCAGATGATCAACTTTTCTGTCCGACTGTCGAAGAAGATATAGCATTTGGTCCTCTGAATTTACAGTTAGATTATGACCTAATATTGAGTAGAATCAATGAAGTATCTGCAAGATTGAATATCAACCTTCTTCGGAAACGTATTCCGTTTGACCTCTCGTTAGGTCAAAAGAAACTAGTCGCACTAGCAGGGATTCTTGTAATGGAGCCTGATATACTGATTTTAGATGAACCTACTGCAAGCTTAGATGAGGCACTTTTAGAAACGATAGCTGACTATCTAAAAGAATCAAAATGTGCAATGGTTATCGCATCGCATAACCGGAATTTTCTAAACACTTTGTGCAATAAATTGTACCAGATACAAGATCAGAAACTAAAAGAACTCTAGAAATTGCACCGAATTTTGATTAGTATGATGGTGTAAATCAACCATAAAAGATATGAAATTAAAGTTTTATTTGCTAAATTATCTGTCAAAATATAAGATAATAATTAATTTAGAATGAATCTTATTTTAAGGATATATGATGATGAACAGTAAGGATCGATACATTGGATTAGATATCGGATCGGTATCAGTCAAGGGTGCGTTGCTAGACGGTGATGGTCGTATTATTCATACTATATATGAGCGTTCCTTTGGTCAGCCAACTAAGAAGGCAGGGATAGTTTTAAAAGATTTGTTAGATCGACTAGAAGGCTCTAAGCTGGCTCATATAGGGGTGACCGGAGCAGGAGGCGAATTAGTTTCATCAATAGTAGGTGGTCTCTTTGTTAATGAGATTATTGCACAATCGCAGACAGTATCAAAGCTTTATCCGACGATCAAGACATTGGTCGAGATGGGTGGTGAAGATTCGAAAATGATTACATTCAAAGAAGAAAATAATAAGACGACACTTGTGAATTTTTCGATGAACGATCTTTGTGCAGCAGGTACTGGCTCATTTTTAGATCAGCAAGCATCCAGAATGGGTTATTCACCAGAAGAGTTTGGACAGATGGCTCTTAAGGCAAAACGTGCACCAAGGATTGCAGGTCGCTGTTCAGTATTTGCAAAGAGCGATATGATCCATTTACAGCAGGTCGGGACGCCAGATTATGAGATTATATCAGGGCTCTGCTTTGCAGTTGTCAGAAGCTTTATATCTAATGTTGGTCGTGGTAAAGAGTTTATTGCTCCAGTCGGATTTTTTGGAGGCGTCTCTTCTAACCAAGGGGTTGTAAGGGCATTGATTGACGAGTTGAATTTAGATGAATCTGAGCTTATTGTTCCTAAATACAATCAGGTTACAGGAGCAATCGGAGCTGCTTACACAGCGATGGAGAGTAAAGAAGAATTTGAGTTTCAAGGCAAAGATGCGATTGATCAATATATTGAATATATGGGAGCAAATAACCGTGATAGACAATCAATGCCGGTATTGCAAGGTCAGTTTAACGATGCATTTTATGACATATCAAAGATCAATATAGATTCTAATTTCGATAGCCAGACTAAATGTTTCATCGGTGTGGATATCGGATCGTTATCAACCAATGTTGTTGCTATTGATCTTGATAATAATGTGATTGCTAGGAGATATTTACGAACTCAATCAAGACCTATTGAAGCTGTAACACGAGGATTGAAAGAGATAGGTGATGAGATCAAAGATAAGGTCCATGTGCTAGGGGTTGGCACAACAGGTTCTGGCCGCTATATGATAGCTGATTTTATTGGAGCTGATGTTGTCCGTAATGAGATCACTGCCCAAGCCACAGCATCGATTTATAGTAATCCTGAGGTTGACACAATATTTGAAATAGGAGGTCAGGATAGTAAATATATAAGTGTTGAGAATCAAGCTGTGGTCGATTTTGAGATGAATAAGGTATGTGCAGCAGGTACCGGTTCATTTATTGAAGAGCAGTCAGAGAAATTTGACCTAGATGTGAAGCAGGAATTTGAAAATGCTGCATTTAGTTCAGACTCACCTGGAAAGTTTGGTGATCGATGTACTGTCTTTATAGAATCTGATCTTGTTGGGAACCAACAAAAGGGGATGGGAAAAAACGATCTTGCGGCAGGTCTTGCATACTCTATTGTCAAGAACTACCTTAATCGAGTTGTAGGTTCTCGCAAGATAGGAAATAATATTCTCTTTCAAGGTGGTGTTGCATGGAACAAAGCGGTTGTTGCTGCATTTGAATCAATACTTGGTAAGAAAGTTTTAGCGCCGCCACATCATGATGTGACAGGTGCCATCGGTGTTGCGATGATTGCTAATAGCTATTATCAGAAAAATAGTATGCAACCAAGCAAGTTTTATGGTTTTGAACTTGAAAAACGAGAGTATAAAGTTAGTACTTTTGAGTGCAAAGCGTGTGATAATGTTTGCGATGTTTCCAGAGTCAAGTTTGATAAAGATGCCCATTTCTATGGCGCAAGATGCGATATTTTTGATAGCAAATCTGCACGCAAACATAAAAAAGCAGCAGATATACCACTTGTTGATCTCTTTTCTGAACGTGACAAGCTACTCTTTGGTGACTACCTAACGAAGAAGAATTTTTCACGCAACGAAGGCTCTAACAAGGTTAGGATAGGTATCCCACGAGCGTTATATAGCTATGAACATTTTCCATTTTGGGAAACATTTTTAACTGATCTAGGGTTTGAAGTAGTCCTTTCTGGTAAGACTAATCATACTGTTATAAAAGAGGCAATTGAAACTGTTAAGGCTGAGACATGTTTTCCAATCAAAATTATTTATGGACATGTCCTAGATTTAATGAAGAAAGAGGTCGATTATATCTTTCTACCGTCAACCATAACAGCGAGTAAATCAGATAGTAAATTCCAAACTTCACAGACCTGTCCAATGGTTCAATCGTCACCATATTTATTGCGTGCTGCTATCGATTACAGTGCAGGAAATGTAAAAGAGCTATCGGCTCCGGTATTTTTCCAACGAGGTGTCGAAAGCCTATTAAAGGAGTTGGGACCACTATTTAAGAGCGAGTTTAACATCAAAAAAGGGAAGCTCAAGACAGCTATTCAGGCAGGGATAGTTGCGCAAGATAAATTCCATTTATTAACCAAAAATCGTGGTAAAGAGGTGATTAATCAACTAAAGTCGGAAGGCGAGCGACCTGTGGTTCTAATTAGCAGGTCATACAATGGTTGCGATTCTGGTCTAAACTTAGACTTGCCACGCAAATTACTTGCGATGAATAAAGTTGCAATTCCACTTGATTTCTTAGATCTAAAGGAGGATGAAGTTGTTAAATCTAATCCTGATATGTATTGGAAATCGGGTCAGAAAATGTTATCAGCTTGTGACTATATCAAGAATGATCCTGAAATAGATGCAATCATGCTATCTAGCTTTAATTGTGGTCCAGATTCGTTTATTAACTACCATATTGAAGACCGGCTTAAAGGTAAGCCATTTCTCTCATTAGAGATAGATGAGCATTCTGCCGATGCTGGTGCTATTACAAGGTGTGAGGCATATTTTGATAGTTTAGATAATTTCAACACTCCCAAGATAGAGAAGCAAGCTATAGTTTCATCTGAAGTTACTATGGAATGTGGCGCGGTAGTTGATGAGATAGTACCTAAGTTGAATACCAACGGAAGTTGCAACTGCAATGGCAATTCTGATGTTAAGACTCAAGATGAGAATGGCAAGAAGGCTTTGGTAGGTAAGAATGGTAGTCGTGCTTCATCAGTGCCAATCAATGAGCGAAAGATACATATTCCTTATATGTGTGATCACGGTTATACAATAGTGGCTCGATTGAGGAAGGAAGGGATTGATGCTCAAGTATTACCTGTTTCAGATCAGGCTTCGATTGATTTTGGATTGAAATATGTATCAGGCAAGGAGTGTATCCCGTTTGTTATGACGACCGGTGATATGATTAAGAAAGCGAAGGAAGAAGGGTTTTCAAAAGATAGCAACGCATTTTTCATGCCAACTACTAATGGCCCTTGTCGATTTGGTCAGTATCAATCAGTCCAGAAGATGTTACTAGAGGAGTTAGGGATTGATGATGTACCACTTCTCTCATTAGATTCGAAGAATGGTTATAACGATGAGCACGGTTTTGCAATAAGCACAAAGATGCGTCGTGATATCTGGAGGGGTGTTGTTGCGGTAGACATACTATTAAAATTAACGTGCGAAACGCGCCCTTATGAGGTTAATAAAGGCGAAACTGATGAGACTTATCAACGGATGCTAGCTGGAGTCGTAGATATATTAGAAAAAGAGGATAGCTCAAAGCTTTTTGAGTGGATGGAAGTAATTAAACATCAGTATAAAAAAATAGAGATAAAAGATGAAAGACGCCCTATTATTGGTGTAGTAGGCGAGATATATTTAAGAAGCCATGCATATGGCAATCAGGATGTGGTTAGACGAATCGAGCAGCTTGGAGGCGAAGTATGGATTGCACCAATTGCAGAGTGGATGCTTTACTGTACAAATAGATATATAGAAAATTCAAAAAATGAGAAAAAATATCTTGACCAATGGAAAGGATACATTCAGGATATAGTACAGAAACGTGATGAAAAACGATTATATGAACCATTTAAAGATACGTTGCGAAATGGTGAGGAGATAGGGATTAAACAGGTACTGGCAAATGCTGCACCATATATGCATCATTCATTTGAAGGTGAAGCGGTATTGAGCATAGGGAAAGCAGTCGAATATGCACAAAATAATATATCAGGAGTAGTAAATATTATGCCATTTTCATGTATGCCAGGTTC
>JBLYYQ010000112.1:0-2634 GCA_048550035.1 Nitrospinota bacterium | reverse complement strand
GTATTGAACCTGCAGGTAACTCTTCGTCTTCGCCAATCGTAAGAGCAGTGGCAAGTTCAGTATCAACAAAAACCTCTCTTAATTTTAAATCTTGTTCATCTAGAATAATCGATATTTCATCTTGCTGATCCTTCTCTAAACATTCACGCTCTTCTTCTTCAATGCTTATAGTCCGCTCATCTTTATCAGAACCGCGACGAGTAAATACTTGTACATCAATTACTATCCCCTCATTGCCAGGTGGAATTTTAAGCGACGTATCTCGCATATCGCCTGCTTTTTCGCCAAAGATAGCTTTGAGGAGTTTCTCTTCAGGTGAGAGAATCGTTTCACCTTTGGGAGTCACCTTCCCTACCAATATATCGCCAACTTTGACCTTAGCTCCTATCCTGATAATCCCGGATGCATCCAGATGCTTTAACGCTGCCTCGCCTACATTTGGAATGTCGCGAGTAATCTCTTCTTTACCTTGCCTTGTGTCCCTCGCTTCAACATCAAACTCTTCAATATGTATCGAAGTGAAGACATCATTCTTTACAAGCTTTTCAGAAACGACAATTGCATCTTCAAAGTTATATCCATACCACGGCATAAATGCGACTAGAATATTGCGGCCTAGTGCTAGCTCTCCTCGATCTGTCGACTGACCATCTGCAATAACATCACCTCTCTCTACCCGTTGGCCCTTGCTCACAATTGGGGTATGATTTATACAAGTATTCTGATTTGATCTTGCATATTTTGTTAGACGATAAATGTCCACTTGGGATTCATCATCATTAACCTCTTCATCGGCACGAATTACTATTCTTGATGAATCAACCGAAATCACTCCGCCTGAGCGTTTTGCACAGACAACCGATCCTGAATCTACCGCAACTTTTCCTTCCATGCCGGTACCTACCAATGGGGTTTCGACCTTAAGTAGTGGAACCGCTTGACGTTGCATATTTGATCCCATCAACGCTCGGTTTGCATCATCATTTTCTAAAAATGGTATCAATGAAGCAGCTACTGAGACTAGCTGTTTTGGAGATACATCCATGAAATCTACTTCTTCTGGCGGAACTAGTACATAATCTCCTCCTCCTTTGCGGCAGGAGATCATATCCATCGTAAAACAGTTCTGTTCATCCAAAATTGCGTTCGCTTGTGCAATTGTCCATTTATCCTCGTCAGATGCACTCATATATACTATTTCATCTGTCACTTTACTATCTCTAACTTTTCTATATGGGGTCTCTATAAACCCAAAGTTATTGACACGTGCATAAGTTGACAATGAGGATATCAATCCGATGTTCGGACCTTCAGGGGTCTCAATTGGACATATTCGTCCGTAATGGCTAGGATGAACATCTCGAACTTCAAAGCCTGCTCTTTCTCGCGTTAAGCCTCCAGGCCCTAATGCTGAAAGACGACGTTTATGTGTTATTGCTGAAAGTGGATTCGTTTGATCCATGAATTGAGACAACTGCGAACTTCCAAAAAATTCTTTTACTGCTGCGGTAACAGGTTTGGAGTTGATCAAATCATGTGGCATACATGCATCTAGATCGCCCATGTTCATCCGTTCGATGATCGTCTTTTCCATCCTCACTAAACCGACTCTGAACTGATTCTCAATAGATTCGCCTACAGAACGGACTCGACGATTACCTAGATGATCGATATCATCTATAGAACCTAGTCCATTCTTTATATTGAATAGCTCTTTTAGCGTAAGTAATATATCATCACGAGTTAATGTACGCTGCGTTAGTGGATAATCTAAGCCGAGACGCTCGTTTAACTTTAGTCGCCCAACACCTGATAAATCGTACCGTTTCGAGCTAAAAAATAAGCTGTCAAATAATGACTGTGCTGTCTCTAATGTTGGAGAATCTCCAGGTCGCATACGTTTATAGATCTCTTTTAGCGCATCCTCTCGCCCTGCGACTTTATCAGCCGCCAATGTGTCTCGAAACGAGCTATCACTCCCTTGTTTCTCTATCAGAAGAATTTTTATCTCCTCGATTTGATGCATCCGCATTATGTCTAGATGATCTTCTGTTATATAATCCTTTATCTCAATTAAAACCTCACCGGTCTCTTTATTGATTATGTCAGATGCTACACATTTACCAAGAAGGTCTTCAGCATGAATATTGATCGATTTAATCTTATTGCTCTCAAGAAGGCGTAATGCTTTTTTGGTTAGCTTTTTATCATTCTTTACTATGACTGAGCCATCACTCCCTTTAATTGTCTTGGCTGGCAGAATCCCTAACCCTAGAAGCTCTTTTTGGACTGGTAGAGTAAACTCATCTTTAGACGGATTGTAACTGACTGTGGTTGAGTTATAGAAATTATTTAGCAACTCTTCTTCTTCATAACCTAACGCTTTCAAGATAGTTGTTGCTGGAAACTTACGGCGCCTATCAATTCTTGCATGTAAAATATCTTTGATATCAAACTCAAAGTCTAGCCATGAACCACGATATGGAATTAATCTTGCCGAATAGGTTAGCTGCCCTGACTGCGAACCTTTACCTTTCTCAGATGTGAAAAATGCACCAGGAGATCTATGTAATTGCGATACCACCACACGCTCACTACCATTAACGATAAATGTCCCTACATCAGTCATGATAG
>JBLYYQ010000111.1:0-8123 GCA_048550035.1 Nitrospinota bacterium | reverse complement strand
CAAGGAGTGATAGTTCCTGTTCAATTTCAGGGGTATGCCGATGTATTAAATCACCATATCCAAAATATTCACCATATAGCTC
Organism: Nitrospinota bacterium; assembly: GCA_048550035.1. Lineage (GTDB taxonomy): Bacteria > Nitrospinota_A > UBA7883 > UBA7883 > JBLYYQ01 > JBLYYQ01. The sequence continues at coordinate 8,041 of JBLYYQ010000111.1, read as the reverse complement.
ACCTAAACTAAACTCGACGCTACTCTTTTTCCCAGCACCAGATACACCAGATACAGCATTTATTACAATGGAGGATAGATCAATATAGCCAGTCTGTATAATAGGTGCTAATGATAGTATTGACGCTGTTGGATAACAGCCTGGTAATGCTATCAAATCTGCATTCCCAATTTTACCTTTATAAAGTTCCGGTAGCCCATAAACAGACTGGGCAAGTAGATCATAGCTACTATGCTTTTTTAGATACCACTTCTCAAAAATATCCTTATCTTTAAGACGAAAATCAGCTGATAGATCAAGTATTTTGCAATTATTATCAAGATAAATCTTTGCAACATCCATTGATATGCCATGAGGCAAACATAGAAAAACAGCATCAACTAGCTTTGCTATTCTCGGATGGTCGTTACTTTCAAAAACTAAAGGTTTTTTAGTTGCAAATCGCTCTGAAACTGTTGCAAGAGCAACCCCTTCAAGTCTATCACTGGTGATAGCAACTATATTAATATCATTTCGGTCAATAATTAACTCTAACAGCTCCTGACCTGTGTAGCCAGCTGCTCCAATGATTGCTAGGTTAATCATAACGAAACTAACTTTCGAAAAGGTAAAATTACTTTATTTAAATAAGCAACTAAACTTAACGTTTTGAGAATTGGAACTTCTTGCGAGCGCTTGGCTGACCCGGTTTTTTACGCTCTTTTACTCTAGAATCTCTAGTGAGCATGCCGGCTTTTTTCACTGCTCCTCGCGCAGCAGGGTCTAATATCTGGAGCGCACGTGCAATGCCATGCCTTACTGCTCCTGCTTGACCGGTTAAACCGCCACCTTTCACGGTACACCATATATCAATGGAATTTGTCATATTAAGCAAGTCTAAAGGTTGCTTAAGGATCATTACTGATGTTGGGCGCTTAAAGTAATCTTCGGCTGACTGTTTATTGACCTTAATATCGCCAGAGCCTTTCTTAATCCAGACTCTTGCGGTTGCACTTTTTCTGCGCCCAGTTGCGTATGTTCGTTCTGTACTCATTAAACCTTTATTTCCAATGGTTTCTGTGCTTCATGACGATGCTCACTAGTTGGATAAATCTTTAACTTAGTTAAGAACCGTGATGCCAGCCTATTTTTCGGAAGCATTCTTGCAACTGCAAGGCGGATAACCTCTGTGGGATCTTTTTCCAACATCTCACGGGCAGTAAAGCTTTTTAAATGACCGATATAGCCTGAGTGGCGATAATAGATCTTCTGATCTAACTTTGCTCCTGAGAGCTTAACCTTCTTCGCGTTAGTCACAATTACAAATGTACCAGTATCAACATTTGCTGTAAAATCAACTCGATCCTTACCTCGTAATTTGTTTGCAGCTAAAACTGCAACTTTCCCTAATGGGATACCTGCTGCATCAATTAAAACCCAATCTTTCTTTTCTAAAAGATGATCCTCTTGCTTTGCAAAAAATGTTGACTTCGTAAGTGACATTTACCTATAACCTTAACGCTTTAAAATAAAAAGAATATTCTACTACCATATTAGATCAAGTCAACTATTTTATTTTAAAATTTTATTCTTTTTTAAATGGAGCAGATATTCAGTATTTTTGCTTTTTGCTCCTTTAATTGGAGATTCTGTTATTCCGTTAAAGGATAAGCCATTTGCTTCAAAGAAGGTTATCAATTCTTTAATAACATTATCGATTGCTATTTTATCTTTAACTACACCTTTACGTCTAACTTTTTCACGACCGACTTCAAACTGAGGTTTGAGCAATGCTACAATCGTCCCGTCCTCTTCAAGAGACTCTAACGAGGGGATTAATGCCAATTTTAATGAAATAAATGAAACATCAATAACTATAAGTTCTATTTTATCGCTTATTAGTGACTTAAAATCTGTTGTCCGTGCATTGGTTCGCTCAAGCGAGACTACTCGGCTATCTTCTCTTAATCTGTAATCGAGCTGATTGTAGCCAACATCAACTGCCCAGACCTTTTTGGCTTTATATTTCAAGAGAAGATCGGTAAATCCGCCGGTTGATGCCCCTATATCAAGGCAGATCTTCCCAGCTGGATCAATCTGAAATGTTTTTAATCCATGTTCTAGCTTCTCGCCACCTCGCGATACAAAGTTAGATTTCGAAGCTTTAACTCTTATCGACGCATCAATTTTAGTTAGCTCGCCAACTTTGTCGGCAACCTTATTATCTACCATGACTTTGCCTGCTAGTATCATTGACTTAGCTATAGAACGGCTCGCTACTAATTTTAGGTCAATTAGAAGTGAGTCGAGCCGTTTTTTGGAACTCTTCACGAGATAGACCGTTTATAGTATCTTTTACAAAACTCCGTTGCTCTATGACTGCACGTTCAATACCATTAGAATCAATACCCAATATATTCCGAATAGCTGATTGAGAACCATGTGGAATAAATTTGTCCGGTGCGCCTAACATTTTAATATTTAATCTATGAAATCCAGTAGAATTTAGTAGCTCTAATACTGCGCTACCTAAGCCACCCTTGATTACATTTTCCTCAATTGTCAGGATATATTTTGAACGGTGAATATGGTCTAAAATTAACTCTTTATCTAGAGGTTTAATAAATCTAACATTAATTAAGGTAGCATTGATCCCTTTTGATCTAACTGATTTCAATGCACGGTAGGCAGGCTCCACTGTTGATCCTGTAGCTATTACTAGGTGATCATCACCTTCTAATAATAGTTCAGATTTTGGATATTCAATCTTAGGTAGCGTTGATTGTCCAAAATCAAACTCCGATACCGCTCCACGAGGATAACGAATCGCAACCGGACCTTCTATCGTGGTTGCAAATTTTAGCATTGCTTTCATTTCTGCGCCATTTTTCGGCGACATAATTGTGAAGTTTGGAATCATACGAAGATATGAAAGATCGAATAGCCCTTGATGCGTTGCCCCATCTTCACCAACAACACCAGCTCGATCAATTGCGAAAATAACATTAAGATTCATAATCGCCACGTCATGTATCATTTGATCCAAAAGTCGCTGGAGAAATGTTGAATAGATCGCTACAACTGGCTTGTAGCCTGATGTCGCTAGTCCAGCTGCAAATGTCCCTGCATGTTGCTCTGCGATCCCAACATCAAAATAACGGTCCGGAAACTTCTTTGAAAATCTTGTTAACCCAGTCCCTTGTTCCATCGCAGCTGTGATCGCTACAATCTTCTCATCTGTTTCGGCTAGCTCAATTAAGGTATCAGAAAAAATATCTGTGTAACTCTTCGCCTCCGATCTAACTTTTAACGATTTACCATTTTCTAAGTTGAAGGGTGCTACTCCATGAAAATTGTCAGCACTCTCTTCAGCAAAATTATAACCTTTACCTTTTGTCGTGATAACATGAACTAATACAGGACCTTTTAGCTGGCTAACTCGGCTAAAAGTCTCATTTAGATATTTGATCGCATGCCCATCAATAGGACCTACATATTTAAATCCTAGCTCTTCAAAAAACCGTCCAGGAGTCATGATACCTTTAATAGTATCTTCAAATCGTTTAGCTACTTGCGTGACCTTAGAACCGACAATAGACTCTACAATCGGATCAAGCTCAGAACGTAATTTGTTATACCAAACACCGGTTATTATATTATTTAAATATTGGCTCAACGCACCAACATTAGGAGAGATTGACATCCTGTTATCATTTAGTACCACTATCAGATCTGCATTGATCCCGCCTGCATGATTTAATGCTTCTAGTGCCATCCCAGTTCCGATTGAACCGTCGCCGATGACTGAGATGATCTTATTTGTCTCTTTCGAAAGATCGCGGGCAATTGCCATCCCAAGCCCAGCAGAGATTGAATTGCCGGCATGACCTGCTATAAATGGATCAAACTTACTTTCGCGTGGGCTCATAAATCCACTTAAACCGTCAAGCTTCCGGAGTGATTCAAGGTTGCAATTACGGTTCGTTAAGATCTTGTGGGCATACGACTGGTGACCTACATCAAATAAAATCTTATCAGTTGGTGTGTTGAATATTTTATGCAAAGATATTATCAGTTCCACTGTTCCTAGTGAACTTGCTAAATGGCCTCCGTTTTTGGAAACAACCTCTATTATACGAGTACGAATCTCGCATGCTAAATCATTTAGCTTCTCTATTGATAATAACTTTATATCATCAGGACCGGCTATATTTTTGAGCAAAGACGAACTTGTCCTATTCTTAAACTTTCTAATGGCGATACTATTTACGTAATTGTATCTTAAGTAGTAGATTACACTAAATTACTTTAATAGTTAAATTTAATTTTAAAATCTTCGATCAACGATAAAGTTTGCCATATCAATCAGTAGCCTGCTATCAATTTCCATAGAAGAGATAAGTTCAATCGCCTCGTCTCTTAGATTATTCACAATCTGTTTAGAGGACTCTACTCCGATCAATGCAGGGTAGGTGCTCTTCTTATTCGCTAGATCACTTTTGCGGTTGGCTCCTTTCCCTTTATTATCGTCTAACAAGTCTAGAATATCGTCCACCACCTGAAACGCAAGTCCCACTTTATGACCATACAGAGAAAGCAGTTCGATCTGCTGATCGGTAGCACCACCTAACCTTGCTCCACCTGTCAACGATAAAGCAATCAGTTTGCCAGTCTTGTTAGTATAAACTCCTTCTACTATTTTTAAATCACCACCTCCATCTTCTATCTCTAAATCAACTACTTGACCGCCGATTGTCCCTCTAGAGCCGATCCCATCAAAGAGCTCTTCTGCATTTTTTGCAACTACGCTAGCAGTTGCTCGTCCGAATAACTCTTTACGGACTAATGTTTGGCCTGCTAGTGTTAATAGTGCATTACCTGCTAAAATAGCTGTCGATTCATCAAACTGCTTATGTAGTGAAGGTTTGCCACGCCGATAATCGTCATTATCTAATGATGGCAGATCGTCATGCACTAACGTGTAGGTATGAATTAATTCAATCGCTGCTCCGTAATAAATAGCATCTTCTAATCTACCTCCAACACTTTCGGTTCCTAGTATAACCAGTGCTGGGCGGATCATCTTGCCATTGCTAAAGAGTGAATGGCGCATCGCCTGATGCAGCTTGGCAGGTGATACGGTTGCTTTTGGAACTAACTTATCTAATACCGATTCTGTCGCTTCTTTTACTCTTGCAATATGTTCTAGTAGAGAACAGGTCATATAAGATTCCGATCATTGCTATCGCTATCGCCTTGATTAACTTGCTCTTTTTCTCTTGATTGTTTGATCTTCTTTATCTTTGATTCTGCCTCATTGAGATATTTATCGCATGATTTGATCTTCTCGGCACCCTCTTCATAGAGTTTTAATGCGCCCTCTAATTCAGTCTCTTCTGACTCTAACTTTGATACGATCTCTGATAAACGGTTAAACTCTAGTTCAAAACTTTTTGCCTTATCTTTCTTCATAATTACACCTCATTTTTTCGATATGATTCTAAATATTTTTGCCTTCAGAATGCCATCTGATACCATGATATCCAGCTGTTCATCTATTTTAGCATCAAAAATAGACTTAATCAGATTACCTTGCCTATTTTGGATGATTGCGTAGCCTCGCTTTACGATTACCTTAGGATTCAATGCTTTAAATAGCTCTATAGCTGATTTTAATCTGTTACGCTTCAATTCAAGTCTTGTTAGGAGAGTCCTCTCTATCTGACTCTCTAACCGCTCTAACGATTCTCTCATCCTATATGGAATCAATTGAATTTTAAACCGATCAAAACTCTCTTGGAGCTGCTCAAAGCGGTTTTTACTATTAAATACAATATGTTCAATTTTGCTATTTAATCGATGTTCGAAATGAGCGGTGGTTGCTATTTTTGCTTTTAACTTTGCAATTGGACTTATAGCTATAAAATTGCTGTTAATTGATTCTAGCTTATTTCGTTTCAACTTCATATATGACTCGATGCTGTTTGTTACTCTATCAGAATTGTAATCTAAATCTTGGTATAGAGTTTCAACTTTTGCATTAAGTAGATTTTCAAGAGTTATAGCAAGTTGTTCAATATCTTTAATCAAGCTACTTTTATCAGGGGTTGCTAGCTCTGCACCAGCTGTAGGGGTAGATGCTCTGCAATCCGCCACAAAATCGGCAATAGTAAAGTCTGTTTCATGTCCTACTGCGGAAATGATAGGGAGTTTCAACTGACTAATAACGCGAGCAAGTTTTTCATCATTAAACGCCATCAAATCTTCAATTGAACCACCACCTCGTGCTAGAATAATCAGATCAACTTCGCCAGATTTATCAAGTAGCTCTAGATTGTCAATAATATCTGATACGGCATTCTCGCCTTGAACCTTAGCTGCTGCCAAGACTGTTTCCATCCCAGGAAACCTCCGTCTGATTGTCTTGACTATATCTTTTAATGCTGCACCATCTGCTGATGTAACTATTCCGATTGAAGTAGGGTAGCTCGGGATTGATTTCTTTCGTGAATCATCAAACAGTCCCTCTTTCTTTAAGGACTCTTTTAATTTTTCAAATTTCAGGTATAGTTCGCCAATCCCATCTAGCTTGATATGGTCAGTAATTAAGTGGCATTTCCCTTGCGGTTGGTAAAATGAAAGTTTCCCTTTAGCTACGATAGAATCGCCATCTTTTGGCTGAAAGTCGAGCTTTGTAGCCTTTGAGCGCCACATAATAGCAGATAGTAATGCCATATTCTCATCTTTAATCGAAAAATAGATATGACCAGAGCTATGTCGCTTGAATCCACTTAATTCACCCTTAACTAAAATAGAGCTATAATCATCTTCTAACTGATTTTTCAATAGAGAGGTCAGCTCAGTAACGGTATAGATTTTCTGCATCCTACTAGCTTTATTTTGATCGAGCTTGAGACCTATCTGTTCCATTATTTTAACGGGCTAAATTGGTGATGTTCATTTTGTATGCAATCAGCGAGTTCTTCAGGAGCATAGCTCTTGTTAAAGGACCAATCCCACCAGGCGATGGAGTGACATAGCTTGCAACTTTTGTTACTTGCTCAAAGTCTACATCGCCTGTTAATGAGTTATCTGCTTTTCGATTGACTCCTATATCAATAACAACTGCACCTTCTTTAACCATATCGGCTTTCAAAAAGTCACTTTTCCCGATTGCAACGCAGAGTATGTCAGCCTGCTTCGTTACTGATTTGATATCAGCTGTCTTAGAGTGGGCGATCGTTACAGTTGCATTCCGATGCAGCATCATGATAGCAAGTGGTTTACCCACGATATTAGAGCGACCTAACACTACTACATTTTTCCCTTCGATCTCAATCTGATATCGATCTAGTAGCTCAATTGTTCCACTTGGCGTGCATGGCTTCAATATAGCTTGATTTTGCAACAAGGCTCCTACATTCTCAGGATGAAAGCCATCTACATCTTTAGCTGGTGCGATGCTTTTTAGTACCTTACTTTCATCAATTGAGTCAGGTAACGGCAGTTGAACCAAAATCCCATCTACTTCAATATTATTGTTCAGTTGCTCAATTAAGCTAAGTAGCTCATTTTCAGAGCAGCTTTCAGGCAAATTGTGCTCAAATGATTTAATTCCAACCTCTTTGCAGTCACGCTTTTTTAATTTAACATATACCTCAGAGGCGAGATCAGATCCGACTAAAACTACAGCTAAACCTGGCGTTCTACCATTCTTTTCAGCTATAGTTTTAATTTCAGTCGCAATCTCTTCTTTGATGATGTCAGCAATTTTTTTACCATTTAACAGCTTCATAATTTAAATTTTCCTTAAATTCAAAACAGAACCAAATAATAATAATACCTGTTTAGTTTAATTGCTTCAATAATCAATTCTTCCGATAAGATCTATTCTGCTCCATTTTGACTTAAAACTAAAAGTGGATAGCTTGAAAAATATCAATTACATTCTAGGATGAACTGTGATATAGATGTTGCAAGAGATTGGATAGTTTGACTCTATTGTGAATAGATTGCGAGATGTAGCAGTTGCTAGACTGTTTGGGATAAGTTATCTGTGATT
>JBLYYQ010000110.1:0-9859 GCA_048550035.1 Nitrospinota bacterium | reverse complement strand
TTTTCGCTTGAAATGAGCAACGCTCAACTTTCATTACGCTTACTAAGTAGTCAAGCGCAAGTCTCAAGTCAAAAGATCAGATCTGGCTACATAAGTAAGTCTGATTGGCCAAAAATTACCACAGCAGCTGCCAAATTCTATGAAACCAATATATTCATTGATGATTCGCCTACTGCGAGTGCGCTTGACATTAAGGCAAAAACTAGACGATTGCGGGCAGAGCGAAAACGATTGGACCTTGTTATTGTTGATTATCTACAGCTTATGACCTCTAATGCGAAGACCGAATCGCGCAACTTAGAAATATCAGAAATTACTCGATCGCTAAAACAGATTGCTAAAGAGTTGGAAGTCCCTGTGATTGCGATCAGTCAGCTCTCGAGGAAAGTAGAAGAGCGATCAGATAAACGTCCGCAGCTTGCCGATTTAAGAGAATCTGGTTCAATTGAACAAGATGCTGATCTTGTTATGTTTGTCTATCGCAAAGAGTTTTATGATCCAAAAAATCTAGAGAATGAAAATATGGCAGAGGTTATTATTGGCAAACAACGAAATGGTCCATTAGGGAATGTTAAACTCGCTTTCTTGAAAGATTTCACACGATTTGAAAACTTAGCTCCTGAGCTGCACACATCAGTAGATAGTTATGAAGACAATTATGGCTAGTTTAAGCTATTTTAACTGCTATTTTGAGAAAACAACGGTGATTTTGCCTAATATTTTATGAAATAAAAGATAAAAAATGTCAAATATTCTATCTAAATTAACATAATGAAATATAGTAACAATTTATACTGACAGGAGTAGTAAAAGTGATCGCCGTAATCTACCCTCTTTTTAAAGTGGCATTCTTCTGTTAATTGCTTGTTATATCGTAGCCTGTTATAGTATATTGCTATTATTTTAAATAAAGTTATATATATATAATTTAGATAAGTTTGTGTTATAATTATGAGATATTGAGCTCCTAGTACATTTTTTTACGATTGGTTAGGAAATTCTTGATAATTAAAAGAAAGCCGTTGATTTATGAGTAGCGATAAAAAAACTATTGGTCGCTTTGAAATTATAAGAGAGATTGGTAGTGGTGGGATGGGTCTTGTCTACCTTGGACTAGATCCTAGGATTGGGCGTAAAGTTGCCTTAAAAGTAATCAAGACAGGGGCAACTGCTTCTGCTTCTGTGGAACATAGTTCTGCTACTGTCAATAGATTTTATGTTGAAGCTCGTGCTGCTGGCCAGATATCTCATCCGAACATTGTGACAATATATGATGTCGGAGAGACAGTCTACAATGATTCACCGTTAGTCTATATTGCAATGGAGTATGTCGAAGGTCAAGGATTAGACTGGCATATCCAAAATAATAACTTCACAAAACTTGAAGAGCAACTTCGTATTTTAAAAATGATTGCTCAAGGATTAGACTACGCACATAAGCGAGATATCATTCATCGTGATATTAAACCTGCAAATATCTTGATCACTACTGATGGGAACATTCCAAAAATTACAGACTTTGGGCTAGCCCGATTATCAGATTCATCACTTACGATGTCTGGTACGATTTTAGGTACCCCAAATTATATGTCGCCAGAACAGATTCAGTCAGATAAGATTGATAACCGCTCTGATATATTTTCATTAACTGTTATGATGTATGAGTTGCTCACCCGAGAAAAACCGTTTGCGGGTGAATCTGTCACCTCAATTATATATAAGGTTGTTAATGTAGAGCCTGATCCACCAAGGCATTATAACTCGTTATTACCTAGGGAGGTTGACCTATTTATCAAGCAAGGTCTCTCTAAAAACCCAGACGAGCGTTTTCAAAATTGTGAAAACTTTATAAAAGGGATTGATTCACTGCTGCAAATTGGAACAAGCTCTGTGCAGGTTGTGAGTGAGTCGACCGGTATTATTGGTGAACCATATGCCAAGTTATTATCCAAATTTCAAACTGAGGAGCAGAAACGGAAAGTCTCTATAATAGCAGGCGCTGTAGTCGGAGTAATTGTCATTATTTTTGCATTAGTAAGTCTATTTTCTATTGGTGGACCTCCTGTAGAACAGCCTGCAAATATTGTAGATTCACCAAAGATAGTAGTCAAAAGAGATATCCCTAACGAAGTCATACCTCCCAAGGAAGATGAAGAGGCTAGAAAAGTAGCAGCGGCCAAGGAAGAAGAGGCCAAAAAAGCAGCAGTAGCTAAGAAAAAAGAAGAGGCCAAAAAAGCAGCAGTAGCTAAGAAAAAAGAAGAGGCCAAAAAAGTAGCTGCAGCTAAGAAAAAAGAAGAGGCTAAAAAAGCAGCTGCAGCTAAGAAAAAAGAAGAGGCCAAAAAAGTAGCTGCAGCTAAGAAAAAAGAAGAGGCCAAAAAAGTAGCTGCGGCCAAGAAAAAAGAAGAGGCTAAAAAAGTAGTTGCGGCCAAGAAAAAAGTAACTCCTAAAAAGAAAGCTGTAACACCGGTTGCAACAGTGAATGTGAAATCATCCCCATCTGGAGCTAAAGTTTTTCTTAATGGGAAACAGTTAGGAACAACTCCAATCTCAAAATTCAAGGTTAGAAATGGGACCTACCTCTTAGTAGCAAAGAAAGCTGGCTATCAGGATTACAAGAAGAGTATAAAATTAGAGAGTACCCAGAATATATCCATCAAATTAGTTAAGTCTGGCAGCCCATCAGCGCCTCCTCCTGCAGCACCAATGGTTTATGGAGCACTTGAGATTTATGTACCACCTAATACTATCATAAATGTTGATGGTATTGAATATCGAACTCGTGTAGTAAAGCTAGACAAGCTATCACCCGGTTCTCATAGAGTTTATATCCAGACTGTCGGGCGTGCTCCGATTGCAAAGAGAGTAACGATAGAGGCAGGTGATAAAGAGGTTATCAGTATAAAGTAGCTTTAGTTAATAGAGTGCGGTTCGCATCCCATGGATAATCGACTCATCTTTTGCCCCTGTTATGCTAGATAAGTTAAGCTTCTGATTGTTTTCTGCAAAATATGCCATTAGCGCCATTAATAGAGGTTCTACTGTCTCGACAGGCCACCCTAGATCAGAACTTTTTAGAATATCAATCTCATCATAGGGTAAGTTTGCAGCAATACGCTCTATAAGAAAGTTATTGTTAGCACCCCCTCCTGTTAGGATTAACTTCCCTATCTTATAACCTGAAGCTTCTAACTGTTTTATAGCAAGGCTGATCGTTAATGCAGTAAATTCTGTTAATGTTCTCAATATCGAGTTATTAAATTTTATTCGGCTGCCAATCTTTTTTCGTAGATAATCTTTATTAAAAAGTTCGCGTCCTGTTGATTTTGGAAAATCTTTTTTCAGAAACTTCTCATCAAGCAACCGGCTGAGAAGTTTAGGATCTACTTTCCCAATCTTCGCATTATCACCATTTTTATCAAAAGGTCCTATTTTGAGCTCATTTGCAACTATATCTAATAATCTCATCCCGACCCCTGTATCAAATGCTATCAGATTTTGAATCTTGGTCGCATTTTTTTGGATGAATGTTATATTCGAGATGCCACCTAGATTAACTACCGCACTGTTCTTGATTCTATCTTTAAATAGAGTAAGATGTGCAATCGGTGCAAGAGGAGCTCCCTCTCCTTTTAGTGCTACATCATTTGATCTGAAATCTGACCAGATCACAGCTTTAGTCATCGCTCCTATGATTGCAGGATTGCCTATCTGTAGCGTTATTCCGGTTGATGGTGAATGCCAAATAGTTTGACCATGAGAGCCGACCAGCTTAATTTTTTTACCTATTTTTTTTTGGAGCTTAATGATAGTTTTAGCAAAGAGTATTCCAATATCGTTACCTAGCAATGCAAACTCTTTAGCTAATATTTCTTCCTCCATTGCTAGCTCAATTCTAGATTTCAGATTGCAAGGGAAGGCTGATTTAACTTTGGCTATCAGTTTTATATTAAGATTTTTACTATTCTCAGTAATATCAGCACAGATTGCATCGACACTATCAACAGAGCTGCCTGACATAATTCCAGCGACATACATATTATTTTCCTGCTACAACCTTAGCTCCTTGACTAAACTCCTCCTTGGCACTATTCATTGATACTTTATCAGTTGCTAAATCATAAACAGTCATCGCCATCGCCTTAGTCATCTCAACTGCCATATGAATTCCTTCCTCTGAAACTACCGCATCTAAAAATTTGCGGCTATGATTAATAGCATCCCTATCTCCAATTGCAAACTCAGGATGGAGTGTAGGTACGATGTTAGATAAATTCCCAATATCTGATGAGCCGATCTCATCTGTTTCGCTAAACTGATCGTTGGCTTTAAGATTTATCTTATCCATATTATTTTTAAATAGCCTGCCGATAGTGTAATTAGGAGTGAATGGATCATAGGTATATCCCATCCTTTCAACTTCGAGCCTGCAACCTGAAGCCTTAGTAGCACCTTCGGCACAATTGATAATCTTAGTAACTAACTCTTCAAAATAGAGTTTATCTAACGCTCTAACGTAAAATCTCATAATCGCTTTTTCAGGGATAATATTAGGAGCTCCTTGCCCTTCTTCAAAGACTCCATGTACACGCGCTGAATCGACTATCTGCTGCCTCAACATTGCAACCATATTATAAAATCCAACCGCTCCATCTAACGCATTGATTCCTTGATCGGCAAATGCTGCCGCATGAGATGCCTTCCCTAAAAATGTAAATTTAATATCAGTAATCGCATACATCCTAGCAGTTACTCTAGTTTTGTTTGAAGGGTGTATCATAATGGCAGCATCAATCTGGTTGAATGCACCATTGCTTGCCATCTTGACTTTACCTCCACCTCCTTCTTCAGCTGGAGTCCCTATTACTGTAAAGTTATTTGCAATCTCAGGAGTTGCCTCTTTTAACGCTACTGCCGCAACTGTCGAAGCTGCCGCGATCAATGAGTGTCCACAGGCATGACCTATATTTGCTAATGCATCATACTCTGAAATAAGTGCAATCTGCGGTGAGCTATTCTCTTTAGTTGGACTGGCTCTATAGGCAGTCTCAACCCCTTTGTAACCCTTTTCGGTTACAAATCCAAACTGATTCAATCTGCTCGTAAGATAGTCGAGCGCATAATGTTCGTTATAGCAGAGCTCAGGATTATTGAAGATCGCATTGTTGACCTCTATTAATAGCGGCCTCAAGCTATCAATCTTTTGTACTATCTTTCTTTTGGCATCTTCCATCTCGATTATATATTCCGTAATATTCTTATATAGTTTAATTCTGGTGGTATATTTTGATCTTCGCACCAGTTATGATCAGCTAATATTTTCAGATCACCCAATACACTCTTGCAACTTTCAAAGACAACCTTCTTCTGACCTGTCTCTGACAGTATGCCGCCTGCCTCCATAATCTCTAATACTGAACGACAGTCAAACTTCCGATTATCAACATACATGAATATATCAAGACCATATTCTTTGGTAACTAACGACAAATAAGTTGCAGGCCTAGCATGAAAACCATTCGGATCTGGAACTGCAAGGGTGATCCTATCTTTTGTCATTAGTAACGATAAAAGCTTCTCGGCAAGCAAGTTACCTTGTGACATAAATTTTGAGCAATACTTTAAAGCATAATTTACGATTACTTCAAATAGCTCTTCATTGCTTGCAATCTGACTGATGTCTGCCCGATCATCATATTTTCGAACTTCACCTTCATGTCGTTCATAGAAATGGACTAACCATCTCGTTGACTCTAGAATATGCATAGGGACTGCAATTAATCCTCGCAATTTAACTAGATCACTGTTACTAGACTCTAGTTTGCCTCCACTTATGTATGTATCGTACTCACTCTGTACATTATGTAGCTTTGATTGGAAATCAGCAAGTGCTGTCTCGTTTATGATATGTGGCACTAGCTTATCAAGCGAGCCGACTTTTAAGCGTTGGTGCAACCGCTGATTTTGATACGATTTTACTATGCTCCTATATGATTGACAAATTGAGTTCACCCGCTGAGCATCATCTTGATCTGCTTCACCTTCAATAGTATATGGTAATTGAGAGGTGATCGCTTGACTCCAATCAGCTGAGATCTTAGCTGCCTGCTCAACCACTATTCCACGTGACTGTAATTCTGTTAACATCACTTTATAAAATGAGGTTAATGATACAGTGATATAGTTAACAACCTCTTCAGTCGCAACCTGGAACTTGTCTGCGACCTTTATCTTTTCATCTGCAAAGTATTCTAGATAGCGGGTAACCGCATGACTTATATGGAATCCTGCTAGCGCATAATTGCGTGTTGATGCAACAAGCTCTGCATAAAATCGCCAATACCTATTCTTCTTCACACCATGATCGTACAAAAATATTTCTAACTTCTCTGCCTCATGGAGTAATGAGAAAAAATAACGATTATTTACTAACCCACTCTTACTTGTTAGTACTGATAAAACTGTTAATAATGGGCTGCTTCGCTCAATCACTAATGGTAGAAAATCTGCTTCAGAAATTATCTGCGTAAGTGAACCTCTACTCTTATTGCCTTTGTTGCGAGCTTTAGAATTGCTCATATATCCTTACAAGAAACCTAACGCTAGTTTTAAATCATCATCATCGAAATTTAGACCAATTCCTAGCAGGTAACTTTCATATTTGTCATTTAACAGCTCATCTACCCCTGCATAAAAATAGAGGTATTTATATGCGTTCCACCTCAATGCCATTTTCAATTGCGCGTTTTCAGAGGTTGAATCATAGCCTGACAGATTAAACAGTTCACTCTTTAGCATAAGACTATCTTCAAACATGTGAAAATCTAAGCCGACCCCAAGAGAAGATTCTACAATACCAGCTTTGAGCGTCAGATCTGAATAACGCTTGGCCATCATCAATGTATAGAGAAGATCATCTATCGAACTGCCAGCCTCGTCAGCTTCTTTGGCTCTAACATCAGTTGTAAGCTCTACCAAATAGTATCGATCCTCGCGAGGCGATATTTTAAATCCAAAGTAACCTTGCTCATATTCGTTGTCGGTCTTCTTTTCTAACCTTCCATCTATATTTAGATGAAAGCCTCCTGTTTGACCTAATAGACGACTTGTCCCATCTAATGTCTCATTGAGTTTCTCATATATCTCTTCATCCGTTACTAAGCGCCCTATCGTTCCTTCACCTTCACCAATCTTGGTCGCAACAGTCTCAAAATTGCTCATCATATTATCAAACTTTAGTGACGCACTATTGAAGTTCTTAAGTGATTCATTCAGCTCTGACTGATTCGTTTTCATGATTTCTACTAAGATATTGGTAGCTTCTGATAAATTTGATAATAATCCTCCTAAATCATTTTGAGCCTTGCTACTACCAAAGACTATCTTTAATGATTCTGTAACTTCCCCAAGATCTTCTAAAATTTTACTTGATTTATTAACTAGTTCTGAAATATCAGTCGGTGTTTGAGAGTTTACTAGAATATCGCCATCAGAGATCCACTCATCACCGTCTAATACCTGAATAATATCTAAATAGCTATCACCTAATAATCCTGATGTCCTAATCACTGCAATGGAGTTTTTATTGATTCTGACAGGTGTTGAAAGCTTCACTACCACTTTTACACCAGTACCTTCTAGCTTTATAGATTCAATATAACCGACCTTCAGCCCAGATAATTTCACCATTGATTGCGTCTTCAATCCAGCAGCCGAATCAAAGTGTACATAAAACTTCATTTCGCTTACAGACTTGAAGAGTGAGCCACCGGTTGTCTTTAAAGAAAAGGTGACAAGCACTATGACAGTTATTATAGTAAAAAGTCCTACTTTAATTTCGTTTGATAATTTGTTCATCTTACTTTTGTATAATTTCTGATTTTCTAAGTACTCTACCAATATAACAAAAATCGGCAACTTCTGTAGCTCTAGAATTAAAGACATCATCAGCTGATCCTGTCGCTACAAACTTTCCCTTATATAAGAATGCAACCCTATCAGCTATCCTATTAGCTGATACCATATCATGAGTTATAGTGACTGTAGTTACATTAATCTCTTTTTGCAATGAAGAGATAAGATCATTTATCTGATCAGCTGTTATCGGATCTAGTCCTGTTGTTGGCTCATCATAGAGTATGATCTCAGGATCCATTGCGATTGCTCTTGCAAGTCCCACCCTCTTCTTCATACCACCTGATAACTCTGCTGGTTTTGAATTTTCAACATCGAACAGCCCTACTAACGCTAACTTTGATTTCACAATCGATTCCCGATCAGTTTTAGATAGATCTGTATGCTCTTTAAGAGCAAATCCAACATTTTCTCCTATTGTCATAGAATCGAATAGTGCCCCGTTTTGAAATAGCATCCCGAACTTCTTACGGAACTGATTCATCTTTTTCTGACCCATTTTAGCTACTTCTTCACCTTCAACTAATACCTTCCCACTATCTGGTTCTAGTAATCCTATAATATGTTTGATAAAGACAGACTTGCCACTGCCAGAGCCACCTAGTATCACCATCGATTCTCCACGCTTAATCGATAAATTAACACCATCTAAAATTAATTTATTCCCAAATGACTTTGTCAGTCCAATAGCTTCTATTATAGTATCATTCCCCATAAGAGTTATAAATTATCAAAAAGTATGGCGGTTAGTATGTAGTCAAAAATAAAAATCGATATTGATGACATTACAACCGCTCGTGTCGTTGCCAGACCAACACCCTCAGCTCCTCCTTCTGTATCAAATCCTTGATAGCAGCTAATCAAAGCAATAGTCATCCCAAAAACAACTGATTTTATCAATCCACTATAAATATCATTCAATGTTAAGTAGGTAAATGTCCGCTCAAAATAGGTGACAGGGTTCGCCCCTAAAACATGGACACTTACTAATGCTCCTCCTCCTATCCCGATAACATTCGCCAGTACTACAAGAAAAGGGAGGGTCACAGTTGTTGCAATAAAGCGTGGGACAATAAGATATTTTATAGGATTGGCAGACAAAGTATAGAGTGCATCAATCTGCTCTGTTACTTTCATCGATCCTAGTTCTGCTGCCATCGCTGAACCTGCTCTTGCTGCCACCATGATAGCAGTTAACATCGGACCTAGCTCCCGAACCATTGACAACCCTACTACAGCACCGACCATGCTCTCTGCTCCAAACCTTGCGAAACCTTGATATGTTTGTAATGCTAATACCGAACCTGTCGCAAAGGCTGTCAGTGATACTACAACAAGAGAGTTTACTCCGATTTCAGACATATGACCTATCAGATCTCGGATTTTAAAAGGTGGATAAAATAGCCACTTGATTACTTCAATTGAAAACAGTGTGAACCGCCCTAGGTCTCTGAGAGTAGCTAAGACCAGACTCCCTATAAATTCAATTATCTTTGACACCAGCGCCTCATCTATAAAACAGCAAGTCGCAGAAGATCGATAGGCTCTCTCATTATGTAATCTATCGCTTGCAAAAGATCCGTCAGTATTACTGTTAATATACTATCCTCATCACCCATTTGCCATTTTTATCCTTCCTCTATTCTTACTGTTCTAAGTAGTAATCTATTTTCCATATATTGATTCTCTTAAATCTTTCAATTTTTTCTCAGTTATATAATACTATTTACATTCCGAACCTTTTGGATCCTGAGATATTCACAAAGTTCCTGCCATTTATTATATAGATAGCGAACTCTGTTATAACCTGTTTCAATGCTACTTAATTCTTTGATTGGAGTGCCTTCTAATGTTTCACGGGTAACATTAATAGCTTTATCAAAAGTATGTATATAATTATTCATATCAATTCTGCCCCTCCTTAGTCATTGTTATAAATTATTCGCTA
>JBLYYQ010000109.1:0-27821 GCA_048550035.1 Nitrospinota bacterium | reverse complement strand
GGTGATAGCTCAGATGATATTCCAGGTGTGGCAGGGATCGGTCCTAAGTGGGCTGCGAAACTATTAGATCAGTTTGGCAATCTTGAAATGCTACTTGCAAATAAAGACAAAATTGAAAATCCAAACATCAGGGCGAAAATTGTTAAGAATGAAGAGTTAGCTCGGCTTTCAAAAGAGCTAGCTACAGTCGAAAAAAATATCCCTATTGACCTGAACCCTGAAGATTGGAAATTAAAGGAGGCCAACTATCCTAAACTACTTCAGTTATATGAGAAGCTTGACTTTCACTCACTTATAAAAAGTATTCCAAGCGTCGGCAAAAATATTGAAGGGGACTATCTACTAATTGATACTGAACAACTTCTTATAGATCTCGTTCAAAGGCTAGCTACAACTAAAACCGTAGCTATTAATCACTACTTTGAAAGTAAGGAAGATATTATAGATGCAAAGCTAAATGGTATTTCCATTTCGACCAGAGCTAACGAAGGATTTTACATCCCACTTAGAGAGAACAGAGCTAAGATCCTTTCACTCCTAGAAGCACTCTTAGAAGATGAGCAGATTACCAAGATAGGGGCTAACCTAAAAGAGCTCATCATCTTACTTGCCAACGAAGGTATAAATCTTAAAGGTCGACTATTTGATATTATTATTGTCGCTTACCTATTAGAGCCTGACAAGAATCATACGGTAAGCAAGCTTGCATTTAGTAACCTTTCGATCGATATGGAATCAACAGTTAAGCCTGATACTTTGATAGATGAAAATAGTCTCAAAAGTTATGGAGCAGATGCTGATATCATTTTAAGATTGTATGAAACACTTAAAGTCAAATTAAAAGCGGAGAGCCTCGATCAATTAAATAAAACTATCGAAGAACCACTTATCAGAGTATTAGCCAGCATGGAGCAGTCAGGCATTTTGGTTGATAATGGAGTACTAAATCAGTTATCAGATGAGCTTAAAGAAAAACTGACTAAACTAGAAGATGAAATCTTTGCTCAAGCAGGAGAAGAGTTTAATCTTAACTCGCCAAAACAGCTAGCTAAGGTACTGTTTGAAAATCTGAAGTTGCCTCACTTTAAAAAAACCAAGAGTGGCTACTCTACAGACCATTCAGTGCTCGTTCATCTTGCAAAAATAGACCCATTACCGAAACTCATATTAGAATATCGGCGATTGTCTAAACTTAAAAATGGTTATAGTGATCCACTCCCAAAGCTAATAAATAAAAGAAGCAGAAGAATCCATACCTCATTCAACCAGACAGTAGCTGCAACAGGTCGGCTATCGTCATCAGATCCTAACTTGCAAAATATTCCAACTCGTGAAGTTGAAGGGAAAATTATCCGTTCTGCCTTTGTTGCAGATAATCAATTCCTACTCATATCTTCTGACTACTCGCAAATTGAGTTACGACTCCTAGCACACTTCTCAGATGAAGATACCCTCATTGACGCATTTATTCGAAGCGCAGATATCCACCTAGATACTGCATGTAAAATCTATAATGTTACTCCAGAACTTATAACTAAAGATATGAGACATGCTGCTAAAACAGTTAATTATAGTGTCATCTATGGTAAAACCCCATTTGGGCTAGCAGAAGATTTGCAAATTCCAATCAACGTTGCGAAAAAATTTATAGATGATTATTTTGCGATGTTTCCGAAAATTCAACAATATATCGATAAGACCATTGACGAAGCAGGCGAGACTCTATTTGTGAAAACATTATTTGATCGAAAACGGTTTTTCCCAGATCTAAGAAGTAAAAATAGACATCTACTATCTGCCGCTAGGAGGGGAGCCATTAATGCTATCATGCAAGGTAGCGCTGCTGATATTATCAAATATGCAATGATTAAAATATCTAATCGGCTAATTGATGAATCACTAAAATCTAAAATGTTACTCCAAGTCCATGATGAGCTCCTATTTGAAGCTCCCTTAGATGAGGTTGACTATTTATCAGAGTTGGTTAAAGAAGAGATGGAATCTCATTTTGACCTTAAAGTTCCACTGCTAGTTGATATCAATTCAGCTGCAAACTGGAATTTAGCCCATTAATATCTGCTCAACAGAAGTGTCGGAGTCTAACTACCATCCCTTTGGTTGCTCAGCAGTAATACTCTCTAATAGATTTAGATAGCTATTATAACTATCTTTAGTTATCCTTCCTTCTGCAACCGCATTCAGTAAACGGCAGCCTGGCTCATAATGATGGAGGCAATCTTTAAACTTGCACTCTCCTATATATGGGGTAAATCCTGGAAAATAGCTGGCAAGCTCTAGTGGCGTTATTTTGACAGGTGCAAAATTTCGTATACCAGCTGAATCGATTAGCGAGCCTTGGTTGCTCATTTTTGTCATCAATGAGAATGTCGTGGTATGGACACCTTTACTAGTTTTTAGGTTGACTTTCTTTGTAGCACGATCTTCAATATCACTTAGCAGATTAAAAAGTGAGCTCTTCCCAACACCTGATTGACCTATTAGTACTGAGATTTTATCTTTCAATATATCCCTTAACTGATCGATCCCCTCTCTCGTAATGGCGCTAGTTTTCAAAAATGGAATCCCAACCTTACCCCATCGATTATAAGCAACAATATCTTCATCTTTTTCTTTTAGATCAATTTTATTGAGAACAAGTAGAGAATCGATTTGACTCTTATTTGCAGCCACCAGTAATCGATCAATAAGAGATTGGCGAAATAGATTCCCAGTTGCAGTGACAATAACTATCTGATCTAGATTTGAGGCTAACTTTTGAATTTTCCCTCCAGATGTTAACCTCTCTAACAGATTCCGTCTTGTAACTATATATTTTAGATGGGTCCCTTCAACAACTACATTATCTCCAACTACAAGATCCTTCTTAAACGATGGCTTGATTTTAATCGTCGATCGATCGGGAAGCTCACCGATTGCCCATTTCCCATAGTGGGCAATGATCACCGCTTTATTCTCTAGATTACTAATTTTTAAGCTGTTCCTTGATAATCTTATTAATCATAGCTGGGTTAGCTTTACCTTTAGATTCTTTCATCACCTGACCTACTAGCCAACCTACAACTTTATCTTTACCAGCTTTGTACTCATTAACCTGCGATAGATTAGCATCCAAGACCTTCTTAACGATATCTTCTAATACCCTTTCATCTGAAATTTGTATTAGCCCCTCTTCTTCTATTATAACTGATGCTAACTTACCGCTAGATTGCATTTGAGCCATCACCTCTTTACCGGTCTTAGCAGAAATTGTTTTCTCTTTAACTAGTCTAATCATTTCAGCTAACATGTCAGGTTTAATCTTAAGGTCAGCAAAGTTTAACTTTTGATCATTCATTATTCTAAGAAGCTCTCCTATGATCCAGTTTGCAACCTGCTTTGAATCTAGGTTGTACTTTAGAACCTCTTCATAATAATCTGCTAGATCCTTAGATGAAATCAGTATCGATGCATCATAATCAGAAAGCTTATGTTCCTCGATGAATCTTCTTTTCTTCTCCTCTGGCAGCTCTATTAAGGTAGCCTTTATTGATTCTATAAAACTATTATCTAACTTTATTAATGGCAAATCTGGATCAGGGAAATATCTATAATCGTGTGCCTCTTCTTTCCCTCTCATCGAAACTGTAATTTTCTTTTCAGGATTATATAATCTCGTCTCTAAAATTACTTTAGAACCTGATTCCAATAGAGACTTTTGTCGATCGATTTCATAATCTATCGCCTTAGTTAAAAATCGAAACGAGTTCATGTTTTTTAACTCAGTCCTAGTGCCAAGTTTCTCGCTCCCTACCTCTCTGATTGAGATATTTGCATCGCATCTTAGTGAGCCTTCTTCCATATTACAATCAGAAAGCTCTAGATACTCAATAATAGTTTTAAGCTTCTCAAGATAGAGCTTTGCCTCATTACTTGATCGAAGATCTGGTTCAGAGACTATCTCAAGTAGTGGCGACCCGGTTCTATTTAGATCAACATAAGAATTGCCATCTCCTGAAGTGCCACCATGGATAAGCTTACCTGCATCTTCTTCCATATGAATCCTTGTTATCCCGATCACCTTATTTTCTGATTCTAGCTCAATCTGAATTTTACCTGATTCACAAATTGGCTCCTCGTATTGCGATATCTGATAACCTTTTGGTAGATCTGGATAAAAATAATTCTTTCGTGCAAAGCGAGATAGCTTTGTGATCTTACAATCGGTTGCTATACCTAATGTTACTGCCGATCGAAGAACCTCCTTATTGAGTTTAGGGAGCGCTCCTGGCATTCCTAGGCAGATAGGACAGGTATTCTTATTCGGATCTGATCCGAAACTGTTAGGACAGCCACAGAAAATCTTGGACGCTGTTGACAACTGTACATGGGTTTCTAAACCTATTACTGCTTCATACTCCATTTGATACCCCCTATAGCTATATTTTAAAGCTATCTATTATTTGATTGTATAATTTTACTACTTTCCGCTCTTTTTTGCTTTCAAAAACTTATCGGAGAGTTACACTTTTTTTCTACTGGCAACCTCGTTTGCTAACGTTTTCTTAATCGCAACTGAATTTAATTTCAGATCTGTTACACCTTTAAAAATCTTATCAGAACTTAAGTTAGTTATTAGATACTCTGATAGACTATCACCTGCCAATAGATTATCTGCATAAAACTCATCTTCTAAAAATTTCCCTATCTTATCCTCTAATAAAACTGTAACAAAAAATAGCTCCTTTTGAAACTCGCTTGCTAGCAACTCTGAGTTAAACTCTAAGCTAAGATCAACTGTTAGAATCTTTGTCGACTCATTATCAAATTCGACCGGCAAGTATAACTCTATATTGAGCTCATTCCCCTCTTGAATCTTATTTAGAGGGAGCACTGAAGACTCTTTAACTACGGTTAAAGACTCTCTATCACCATTTAGAAAAAGGTAACCACTAACCGTTGCTAAAGTTAACGTTGTCGCAATAGCTAGCACTATAATAGAAACTTTGCTTGGCAAATGCAACTTTTTGACAAGCATGAAAAAGTCTATATGAGACAAGAGCTTGGCTTGACTATATAAATTTTCTTTTAGCTCATTTTTATCTACAGAAGTAGCTACTACTTCACTATCATTGATAGGGATATATTTGAGATTCTCTAACTCTTCTTCTCTTGCAATTGATCTTTCTTCACTCTCATCTGGGGCAATATAGTCTGTTTCTTCGCTGACCTCCTCTGGGGCAATATAGTCTGTTTCTTCGCTAACCTCATCTGGGGCAATATAGTCTGTTTCTTCGCTAATATCCTCAGGGGCAATATAGTCTGTTTCTTCACTAACCTCATCAGGGGCAATATAGTCTGTTTCTTCGCTGACCTCATCTGGGGCAATATAGTCTGTTTCTTCGCTAACCTCCTCAGGAGCAATATAGTCTGTTTCTTCGCTGACCTCATCAGGGGCAATATAGTCTGTTTCTTCGCTAACCTCATCTGGGGCAATATCTTCTGCATCTTCGCTAGCCTCTTTACTAACCTCGGCTATATCTTTTGATATTGACATATCTGAATTTGCATTAGATTGCTCGCTCTGTTCTGCCTTCCCTACTGACTCTTTTGCCCATTCAAATAGCTTGCTTATCTCATCTTGATGCTGATACTTACCTTCATTATCAATAGCTAACCTCTTGTTAGAGCCAACTCTCTCGTCAAGATCACTTTTTTCTAACTCAGATAGTAACTGCCCAATATCATCATCTTCACCAAATAGAGTATCCATATCATTGCTGTCACTATCATCATCTGCTGAGCCTGACTCAAGTGAGACTGATAACAAAAGATCGTCAATATCCCCTTTATCCCCTTTTGGAATAAAATCATTCTCATCTTGAATCGATATGCTTACATCCAAATCAGAACCGGCATCCTCTGATTGAACTATGTTGGCTTCAATATCTCTTGCCTCTGATAGTGCCAGCGTCATATCTTTATCATCACTATCAACCTCAAAGCTCTTTAATTTGCTCTTCTTTGTCTCACTTGCAGGATTATTGACCTCGATATCTATGGTCGCAAAATTGTCAGAACCGAACCTAGACTCATCTACAGATCTAGCTTTCTTACCCTTAATGATAAATTTATTCTTACATTTATGGCAACTGGCTGAAATTTGACCCCCTATTGTTAATTCGTCTGCTATCTTATAGCTCGACTTGCAAAATGGACAGGTTATTTTCATCTATATAAAATAACTCTTTTTTAATGAAAATATTCTTGAAATATTCACTCTTATCTTTAAATTTATATTTGAGCTTGATTTTTCTGAAATTGATCCTATAATTACTCGAGAGTGGGTTTCTATACGTTAACTAGATTTTAAATTTCACATAACTAATGAATTGTACTGATATGTTCTACAACTATTTCAACCATATAATAGGTAAAGGTCGCTTCTTGATTAGGCTTTACCTTCTTTTGTTTGTTACCACATTGGCTATAACTATCTCATTAATCGGAGTTCTTGAGCAAAAAAAGGGTGAATATCTCCTTTTTGAGTATTACAGTGAGTTAGAACTACTCGACTTCTTCGATGATCCATCAAAAATAGAATTTAAACGAAATTTGATTAAAGCTATTAATAGTCGGGCTAATCGGTTACATTTTAATGAAAAAGTGGCTCTTGCATACTCTATTAATCAGGCCTGCTTGGCAACAGGACATGACCCTTATCTCCTCCTTGCGATAGTTGAAATTGAAAGTAGCTACAACAATAAAGCTATCTCTAATAAAGGGGCTGTTGGCCTTATGCAGCTTCGACCATTTGTTGCATTTGAAGTTGCTAAACAGAATGGACTGCATTGGGTTGTAGATAATGTTGCATCGTTAGAAGATACTTACGCTAGTGTTATGCTTGGTGCATTCTATCTAGAGACTCTCTTAGAAAAATTCGATGATAATCTACCTCTGGCTCTTGCTGCTTACAATCAAGGACCTTATCGGATTAAACGAAAAATTAATGCTGGCACTAATCTCAATAGTAGCCGATATACAAATAAAGTTGTGAAAACATATAAGAAAATTGCAGAAATTGCAAATTCAATCTAACTAAAAAAACTCCTCTTGCTCTGAAGTTGGCTAGATACCAACTTATTTAAGCATACTCGAATTATGGGAGGGAATCTTCTGTCTCTTCTTCTTCCTCTTTACAGCTAATACAAAGAGTTGCAACAGGACGTGCTAATAATCTCTCAACTGCTATATTCTCCCCACATCCGCTACATAGACCATAATCGTCACTCTCTAAACGGTTGATTGAATCATCAATCTTCTTCATTAGTTTGCGATCCCTATCAAGTAATCTTAATGTGAAATTTCGATCGGTCTCAAGAGCACTACGATCTGCTATATCAGATCGCTCCTCTTCCAATGTCTCTATCTCTCCACTGCTAGCTCGCTCTGCCTCTGCTACGATAGCAGTTCGCATCTTCAGTAATGCTTTTTTGATCTTTTCTTTATCACTCTTGCGCATTTCTAACCCTTGGCTTGTACCTGGTTAATAGTCTCATTTTAACCAGTTTTTTGCTCTCTTTTCAATCTATATTTGTATAATTTTAAGCTAATATTATACAAATTTACTTACTACTAACTACATGGTGGGCCCACCAGGAGTTGAACCTGGAACCCCCCGGTTATGAGCCGGATGCTCTAACCAATTGAGCTATGGGCCCCCATTTTTATTAATCTTAGCCTATAGCTAATTGTTTAGTTTTCAATAAACGCTTTTAACCGCTTGCTACGTGCTGGATGTCTTAACTTCCTTAATGCCTTAGCCTCTATCTGCCTGATCCGCTCTCTTGTCACCTCAAAATCATGGCCGACCTCTTCTAGCGTATGTTCACTATCTACCCCGATTCCAAAACGCTTTCTTATTACTTTCTCTTCACGCGGGACAAGTGAACTTAAAATAAAGGCTGTCTGCTCTTTTAAGTTTGTTCGTACTACTGCATCAATTGGGCTTAACGTTTTCTTGTCCTCTATAAAATCACCAAGATGAGAATCTTCTTCTTCTCCTATCGGAGTTTCTAACGAAATTGGCTCTTTAGCTATCTTTAAAATCTTACGGACCTTATCAATCGATAAATCCATCTGCTTTGCAATCTCTTCTGGAGTCGGCTCTTTCCCTAGCTTTTGGACTAGATTGCGCGATGTCCTTATCAATTTATTAATCGTCTCTATCATATGTACCGGAATTCTGATTGTACGGGCTTGATCTGCTATCGCCCTTGTGATCGCCTGTCTTATCCACCATGTCGCATAAGTTGAAAATTTGTAGCCACGTCGATACTCGAATTTATCTACCGCTTTCATCAAACCTATGTTCCCTTCTTGAATTAGATCTAAAAATTGTAATCCGCGGTTTGTATATTTCTTGGCTATCGACACTACAAGACGAAGATTCGCTTCTGCTAACGCCTTCTTTGCCATTCGCTCCTTGTAGAGCCCTTTGTTGACACCATCTATTAATTTCTTTAGCTCATCTGATGATGATCCGGTGTCGGCCTCTATCTGCTTAATAGCCTCTTTTGCATTTTTGATCTTCATCTGAAGCTTATTTTTTACTTCAGGATCTAGCACCTTCGGTGTTAACTTCCTCACAACATCTTGCCGTCTTGGAATTCTTAAACCTAACCGCTCTTCAGCATCAATGATTGATCTTGTTAATTTCACTCGACGCCTATCAGCACTACTTATAGTCAAAACTATCTGGCTTACCGTCTTGTTATTTAACCGCAAATTTATTATCAGCTCTTTAAGATAATCTGACATTGTATCAATCTTCTTTTGAATTTTATCGTACTCTTTGCTACCTTCTTTCTTAGTTAAAAGACGCTTCTTTGCCGACGTTAGACGCTTGATCTCTTTCTCTAACTTCTTGCCGATTGCTAGCACTCTTTCTGTCTCTTTATCTAAGGTCTCATCATCAATCTCTTCATTATGCGTGTCATCAATATGGACAAGAACAGAAATTAGAATCGTTCGCTTTTCCAATTGCCCTAACAACGCTATAATCTCTCCGATCGCAAGGTGGCTCGTTGCTAGAGCAGCAAGTGCTTCATTTTGACCTCCCTCGATCATCTTTGCAATCTTGACTTCACCTTCCCTTGTTAAAAGTGAAATCGACCCCATCTCCTTTAGATACATCCTGACTGGATCTTCTGACGATATGAATGGATCTGAAGTTGACTTTGATACTCTAGAGAGACTCTGTGAGTTTTTCTTACCTGTTAAATATGATTTTTCTTTCGAACCATCTATTATATCGATGCCAGCTTTACGAATCTCAAGAACTATTCCGCTTATATCCTCACTACTTATTAGTTCCTTTGGTAACTCCTCATTGAGATAGTCATAAGTCACATAGCCTTGTCGTTTTATCGACCCTAATAAGTCTGCTATCGACTTCTCTTTTAAAAGTTGTGTCATATCTTTCCCTTGAATGAAATTGCTTTTTATCTTTTGAAAAAACAGCAAATTATATCAATGATTGCCCTGTAATTCAACAATCTTATC
The DNA here is from genome assembly GCA_048550035.1 of Nitrospinota bacterium. Classification (GTDB taxonomy): domain Bacteria; phylum Nitrospinota_A; class UBA7883; order UBA7883; family JBLYYQ01; genus JBLYYQ01. The sequence continues at coordinate 18,260 of JBLYYQ010000109.1, read as the reverse complement.
TTGAATTGCTGCTATTTTTTCTTTATCTTTTGTTTTGAGCGCATCTAAGAGCTCAGTCTGTATACTTTTTTTGGAAAGCTGCTTTGACTTCATATTTCGTAGACAGTCAGCTGCAACTACTCTAAATTCTACTTTGTTATAGAGATATTTTCCACTCTCTAAACTTGCAAATTCCTTTGCCAGATCATTACCTTCTAGATCTGTTATATCTATAATAGGTACTTTTTCCTTTTTTGGGGTAATATTTTTTCTTATTACAGAAAATATCTCTTTATTAATCGGAATTGAAAAGTCATCTTCGTCGATCTTTGCAACAAAATCTTCGGATAGCTCTTCATTGAGCAATATTGCAAGTAGCAACTTTTCAGATTTCATTCTATTTGACAAATTTTTATTCTCATCAAGATGCTTAACCTCAAGCTGACTAGTTAAATTACTGTTATTGCTCTTTGTTCGACTAAATTCTGATTTGAGGGCATTGTAATTTAGCGAAAATTGTTCCGATAAATATAAGAGATCTTCCTCAACTCTGATCAGATTCTTTTCAAGTGCTATATAAGGTAAAATTGATGCAGCAACTTTTATTGCAGATTCTCTATCATTTTTAGTTAGTTTTGATCGGCGTTCATCAATTATATATTTTATAAATGGCTTTTTACTCTCTAAACTGGCTATAAATTTCTCTTTGCCAAACTTTTTTATGAAGCTATCAGGATCTTTTGATGACTCAAGTTTCAGAACATTTAGGGCGATCTCATAACTTTTCAATTGCCAGCCTGATCGCTCTAACGCGTTTCTACCTGCCTCATCGTTATCAAAAAGTAAGATTACCTCATCTGTTATCCTACTCAATCGTTTTGCATGCTCCTTTGTGAGTGCAACCCCTAATACTGCCACCACATTTGAGATCCCGATCTCTTCTAATGCAATAAGATCTAGATATCCTTCTACAATAATCAGACTCTTCTTGGCTCGAATCTCTGATTGCGCTTCGTGTAGACCATAAAGAAGATTGCTCTTCTTGAAAAATGGAGTTTCGGGGGAGTTGATATATTTTGCACCTTGTTGATTATCATCTATTACTCTACCTCCAAATCCGACTACTTTTCCACTGGCTGATCGTATCGGAAATATTAATCGACCTGCAAATGTATCGTAATCTGATCCTCGCTTCGAACTCTTAACTAACCCTACTTCTCTCATATCAGCTAAACTAAACTTCGCATGCTCTAATCTAGATTGTAACCAATTCCAATCGTCTGACCCTGAGTAACCTAACATAAACCGTTTAGCAGACTCTTTTGATATATTACGACTCCTTAGATACTCTTTCACCTTAGAGCCTACCTTCGCTGATAGGAGGTTCTGATGATAAATCTTTGCCGCTTCTTCTAATATCGATATTAGCCGATCATTTTTCTCATAATAACGGTCATCCGATCTAGTCTGTGGGAGGGTAATTGAATAAAAATTGGCTACACTCTCTATCGCTTGAACAAAAGTGAGATTCTCATATTTCATCAAAAAACTAAATACATTCCCCCCTTCACCACATCCGAAACAGTGAAATATCTCTTTACTTGGGCTAACTATAAACGATGGACTCTTCTCTGTATGAAACGGACAGAGCCCCTTATAGTTTGCTCCATCTAGCTTCAGCTTGACATGGAGACCTATGATCTCTTCAATCGCTGCTCTGTTTTTCAGATCTGAAATAAAACTATTCGAAAATCTCACCATGTAGCTGTCGGCCTTCTCCTTCTATCTACTTTTTTTATAGCCTGCTCATCTTAAAATAGCCTACAGAAAAATCAGACTATCTTATATTATGTTGAGTTAGCCTTGAATTGGGTCTTGTTAATCTTGCTTTTCCTGATGAGGAAAGCTCTTAAATATAAATGGGACTACCTTCTCAAAGCTCACAAAGCTAGCAGATCACCTGATCTTGCAACCCTTACATTTAAACAGCGGTGTCTCTCTTGTTAGAACAGTCTTTCTCTCTGTTAAATACCACCTCATCTTTTAGGATATCATTAATCTTAGCTGATTGTCAATCCTTACCTAAGCCAGCTATTGCTACCATACAGTTTGTGATCATCTAGCTTAATCCCTTATCAACCCAATCGATAAGATTGACAATCAAAAGATATTATATATAGTATGAAGGAGGTAGCCCAATGGATAACTGTATATTCTGTAAAATCGTAAAAAAAGAGATTAGAGCAACAATACTCTATGAAGATGAAAAAATAATTGCATTCAACGATATTAATCCTCAAGCCCCAATTCATGTTTTAGCTATCCCCAAAAAGCATGTAGCCAACATCCATGAGCTAGTAGGTCATGAGAGACCTCTGTTGACAGGCGGACTAATTGAGGTGCTAGGTCAAGTAGCATCTGATTTAAAGATAGATAAGCTTGGGTTTCGTATTGTATTAAATAGTGGACCAGATGGCGGTCAAGAAGTTCAGCATCTCCACTGTCACCTACTAGCAAAGCGACAGATGAGATGGCCTCCAGGGTAAAATAGAGCCATTAATTAGCATACTATGCCATCATTCTTAGCTACTATTAGCGACTATTTCAAAGCAATTATAATTTTACTGTTGGTTGCTTCGCTATCTGGACTTATCACTTTAAAGCTTTCTATCTTTCAGAAACGAGAGCTTATCAGCACACCTGACATTAGAGAGCAGAATATCGCTGATGCAATTGAACTATTAGATAAGCTTGAACTTGAACTTGTGATAAAAAGATTTAAAGCTTCTGATACTGTTACGGAAGGCTCAATAATAACACAAGACCCATTCCCTAACGAGTCGATTAGAAGAGGAGAGAGAGTTAAAGCTGTGATAAGTCAAGGCTCTAGCTCGATCATACTTCCTGATACTACTGGACTATTTTATAAGAACGCTTTAGAGCTGTTAGCGAGCCTGAAAATAAAGAATGTTAAGTTAATTTTTGTTAGTTCCAACGCCACTAAAGGTATCGTCTTAGCAGGAAACAGTAAGGTAGGGACTGTTGTAGAGCCAAACGATCGAATAGCGTTACTAGTATCTGATGGAGCTCCTTCAACTTACATTGTCACACCTGATTTCAGTGGCAAAACCCTTGATGGCGCTATTGATCAGTTGGAGGGATTAGGGCTAAAGCTTTCAAAAGTCATCTATGCAACAGATAATCAATTAGCAGGAACTGTTGTCTCTCATTCACCTGCTCCGATGAGTAAAGTAGCAATTGGTGGACTTGTTGAGCTTGTAGTATCTAAAGGTGGACCACCAATCAGAGGAGATGCTAGCTACTCCTTTTTGCACTATAATCTTAAAGATATCAAAGAGAAGGTTCGATTAAAAATCATACAAGAAAACGATGATGGCAAAAAAGAGATCTATAGTAAAACTCATAAGTCAGACGATCTAATCTCTCTGCTTGTCACAATCAGAGGAGATACTCTAGTTCGTATCTTAATTGATGATAGAGTAGTAGATGTCAAACGCTTTGGAGAGTAATGTCAGATTCAGATCAGCCAATACTCTATATCGTTGCAACACCGATCGGCAACCTTGACGATGTCACCTATAGAGCGATCAAGATTCTAAAGGAGGTTGATTTCATCATCGCTGAAGATAAGCGACGATCTTCAATTCTCTTTAGGCATTATGAGATTAAGCCAAACCATCTAATCAGCTATCATGCAAAAAACATTGAGTGGATGACCACTAAGGTGATAGATCGACTGCTGATATCAAAAAGTGCGGCACTGATCTCTAGTGCCGGTACGCCGACGATATCTGATCCTGGAGTAATCTTAGTAAAAGAGGCGATCAAACATCAGATTAGAATATCTCCAATCGCTGGTCCATCAGCCTTAATTGCAGCAATCTCTGCCTCTGGATTACCATCTCATAAGTTCATTTTTGAAGGGTTCTTGCCACGCAAGAAAGGGAGAACAACTATCATTCAGAGCTGGGAATTTGAAAAGCGGACAGTTCTATTCTATGAAGCGCCAACTAGGATTATCAAAACTCTAACTGATATTAAAAATCTGATTGGAGTTCGGAAAGTGATGCTTGCCCGCGAAATTTCGAAAATATATGAAGAGTTTATTGGTGGTGATTTAGATTCGATTATTATAAAATTAGAGGAGCGCAAAGAACTCCGTGGCGAATTTACTGTTTTGATTGCACCTCATAATTTTGAAGCGTAGCAACCAATTAAAAATAAATTAGAACTTTTGCTATCTTTAGTTGTAATTTTTTGATAGAAACCATATAATTAGATAGTATAACTTCAACTATAACTTTAAGGCCATCTATGATCTCAAGGAGTCTAAGCAGAGTTGGATTTGAGATTTCAGGGATAATCGCTATTGCAGCTGCAATATTTTTACTGTTAAGTTTAGTCTCATTTTCACCTTCTGATCCATCATTTAGTAGCTATCAGAGCTCCAATCAGGTAGCAGTATCAAATAATGGAGGGCTAGTAGGTGCATTTGCAGCAGACTTGCTAACGCAGTTAGCTGGTGCGCTCTCTTATATCGTGGTGCTGGTCTTTGCATTGATAGGAATCACCCTTATAAAGGGAGGTAATTTCTATCGTCTCTCAGGAGGGTTGTTAGGTCTGCTTCTCTTTACAATCTCGTCTGCTTCTCTTTTAAATATATATCTTGAGAAAGATCCACTATTTAGTAAGGAGACTACCGCAGGCTTGCTAGGTGAGATGCTAGGGAGGAAATTAGCTCTAGAATGGCTTGCACTATATGGCTCCACAATCTTACTTGTAGCACTCTTAATTATATCATTTTTAATTATAGGGAGGGTCATTTTAGGTGTCAGATTTTTTGCCACCTTGATAATTCAACTAGAAGATCTTTTCGATTCTACTAAGATTCTAGCTTCAAAACTAGCTTCCTCATTAGCTTCGTTTGCAGTCAAGATTGACCTAAAGAAGTACATCAAGAGCTTCAATAATAGGTCGATAAAGAAAAGTAGTTCTGGCTATCAATCTAGGTTAGAAGATAGTCTTCAAGAGTACGAAAGTAGTAAGCATGACCATCATGTTGAATTTAGACATGCCCTCACCAAAGATTTAGCAGACAAAAATAGTATTGCATCGTCTGATGATCTGGATGGCAAGTCAGGAGAGGATCTATCAAGTGATGATTTTGAAGATAAATTGCCAGTTGAAGAGCTAAATTCTATCCTAGCATCGGCAGCAACTTCGGCTGACAATGAAATTATTGCTGATACTACTCTAACTCAAGCAGAAAGATTAGAAGGTGAAGAGGAATTAGAGGATGATATAGGCATCTTGGAACCATTCGAGAATAGCAGAATCTCATCTGATATATTAGCAACCGATACTGAACAGCAGGAGTTTTTCTCAGGAAAAGATGTTGTACCATACAGATATCCAAGCTTAGATCTCTTAGATGAGAACGAGGATGAACAACACTTGCTAGATCGAGGTGATCTTATAAGATCGTCTCGAATATTAGAAAAAAAGTTAGCAGATTTTGGTATTGAAGGAAAAGTTAAACAGGTGAGGCCAGGCCCTGTGATTACAATATATGAATATGAGCCTGCCAGAGGAGTAAAAGTTTCGCGTATAGTCTCTTTGTCAGACGATCTTGCAATGAGTTTGCGTGCAACATCAATACGGATTGAAGCACCAATTCCTGGCAGATCTGTTGTCGGAATTGAAGCGCCAACCTTAGAGCGTGAAAATGTATACTTAAGCGATCTACTAGCAAGCCAAGAATTTATAGCAAATAAAGGCTCACTCCCGTTAGTATTAGGGAAAGATGTTTCAGGGAGGCCGCAAGTAGCAGATCTAGCAAAGATCCCTCATCTCTTGATTGCAGGTTCAACCGGTTCAGGCAAATCTGTTGGACTTAACGCAATGATATGTTCACTCCTATTTACAAAATCGCCAGAAGATGTCCGGTTTATATTTATTGATCCAAAAATGTTAGAACTCTCGATCTACAATGGAGTCCCGCACCTGTTGACCCCTGTGATCACAGAAGTAACTAAAGCAGCCACATCATTAAAATGGGTCGTCTCTGAGATGGAGGCAAGATATAAACTTTTATCAACAGTTGGAGTCCGCAATATAGTTAGCTTCAATGATTTAGTCCGAAAGAATCAGAAGAATATCGGCGCTAATTCGCTATCTGAAATCCATGATAGTAATGAGCAGGTAGATAAGAATAGTGTAGTTGAGAAGCTCCCTTATATAGTAGTGGTGATTGATGAACTAGCAGATTTAATGATGATTGCAAGTAAAGAGGTTGAGGATTCCTTATCTCGAATAGCGCAGATGGCTAGAGCAGCTGGGATCCATATAATAGCAGCAACTCAGCGTCCTTCAGTCGATGTGCTAACAGGTTTAATAAAAGCAAACTTTCCAGCAAGGATAAGTTTTCAAGTCAGATCCAGAACAGACTCTAGAACGATCCTAGATTCAATGGGTGCAGAAAAGCTGCTCGGGAGAGGTGACATGTTATATTTACCACCTGGTGTTTCAAATCCGACAAGGATCCAAGCTCCATTTGTTTCTGATGATGAAATTCATAGGGTAGTCAACTTTATCAAATCGCAACGACCAGCCGAATATGATCCTGAAATAGATCAAAAAATCAACTTAGCTGGCAACAGTGATATTGATGAGTTTGATGAAGAGAGTGATGAACTTTACGATAAAGCGGTCGATTTTGTTCAAACTGTAGGGCATGCCTCGATATCTATGGTGCAACGCAAACTTAGAATCGGATATAACCGTGCTGCTCGGATAGTTGAGTTTATGGAGAAAGAGGGTGTTGTTGGTCCATCTGACGGAGCCAAACCACGAGAAGTATTTATCAAATTATCTGATAGATCTTGAACCATCTCTATATCTGCATTAAAGAAGGGTGAACCTTATCATTATCTCTATTGTTTAAAAGTGGCTTAAGGGAGAGGAGCGCTTCGGTTTATCTGATGAGCGAAAAAATAGTTTGTTCTTCGGTTTATCGATTCTTTATGTAGAATATGAAAATGGATCAAAAACTTCTCTCTGTTAGAAATCTAAGAAAATATTTTCAGACTGAACGGAGACTATTTTTCAAATCAACAGAGAATCTTAAAGCGGTAAATGATATTAGCTTTGACCTCGACCATGGCAAAACTATGGGATTAGTCGGTGAATCTGGATCTGGCAAAACTACTACCGGACGGATGATTCTTAGATTAATTGAGCCAACTAGTGGAGAGGTTACCTTTGATGGAGTGGATGTGTTAAGGATATCTGCTAGCAAGCTACGAGAGTTACGTAAAAAAATGCAGATAGTTTTTCAAGATCCATACTCATCACTGAACCCAAGAATGACAGTAGGCTCAATATTGGCAGAGCCATTTATGATTCATAAAATCGGAAGCAAGAAAGATCGGCTTGATCGTGTTACCGAGCTACTAAACAAAGTCAAGCTCCCAGTCGATTCGATGAAAAGATATCCTCATCAATTTTCAGGAGGTCAACGACAACGGATTGGAATCGCTCGTGCAATTGCCCTCAATCCAGAGTTCATTGTATGTGATGAGCCTGTCTCTGCATTAGACCTTTCGATTCAGGCGCAGATAGTCAATCTCTTTATCGATCTAAAAAAATCAAATAATATCTCATATCTATTCATCTCCCACGACCTTTCGATTGTTGAGAGAACCTCAGATCAGGTTGCGGTTATGTATCTTGGCAAAATTGTAGAGATTGGTGACTTGCAGACTATCTATCAAAATCCGCTTCACCCATATACAGAAGCATTGTTATCAGCCACGCTAGCAATTGATCCTGCCACTAATAAAAAGAGAATTAAATTAAAAGGAGAAGCTCCCTCTCCAGTGAATGTCCCAGACGGCTGTCCCTTTCATCCTAGATGCTTTATAGCAACTAAAGATTGCGCCAGAATTATTCCAACTCTAGAAGAAAAGGATAATAGACAGGTTGCTTGCATTATCAGGTAGTGATCTAAAATGAAAATATTCTCAACGAAAAATAGAGGATGGGCTGTAACCATTGGATTTATATCCTTAATCTATATCTCAACAGGGATCGTTGGGTCGCTAACTATCTGGCTGCGAGAACATGGGCTACAAACGCTCATTTCAAATTTTATTATGTTCTTTTTCGCCATACTATATATATATACAGTTTTTTTCATCTTAAGGCGCCGTACAAAAGTAGATATCTTTGTTGGGCTACTACTGCTTGGTTGCTATTTTTTGACCACTCTCGTATTTGCGCAAGGTCTATCTGACAAGATTCATGTTGCTGAATATGGACTATTAACAATAATGATTTTCTATACATTAAAGTTTGATTTAAAAACTCCATACTGCTACATCTTGGCATGGGTTTTGACCTGCATTGTAGGTCTATCTGATGAGCTGTTTCAGCACCAGTTCCCAACAAGAGTCTCCGACCCAGAAGATATTCTAACAAACATACTTACTTCAATTATTTCTCTGCTGTTGATCTTTACGATCTTCGAAAGAAAGGATTAAAATGAAAATTATAAGATACTGCTTCGCAGTTACTCTTATTATTACAACCTTTAGCTCTACTTTAGTTTTTGCATCCTTAAATAGTAAACTAGAGAAAATTTTAAATACAAGCTGCCTTGACCCTGCCAAAAGTGGAGTATCTATTGTTGATTTAGAAAGTGGGGAAAAGGTCTATTCGTTTAACGCTTCTAAAGGGTTAAAGCCTGCTTCATTGATGAAACTCTTTACAACAGCTGCCTCACTTTACTATCTAACCCCTTCTTATAGATTTCAAACATCAATAGGTTATAGTGGTCAATTTAAAGATCAGACTATAACAGGTGACCTAATTGTCAAAGGTGGTGGTGATCCATTGATTACCCCTGAAGTACTCTTTGCAATAAGTCATGCGTTAAAGAGGTTAAATATAAGAGAGGTTACAGGTGACCTATTGATTGATAACTCTCTCTTTGATCGCAACCATAAGCCACTCTCTTGGGGTAACTTTAACTCTGCCAGAGCTTATGATGCTAAACTTTCAGCATTCGCTATTAATTTCAATACTATTGCAGTCGAGATTTATTCTGCTAGCTCATCAAAAGATCAGCCACGAATCGAGATATTCCCTAATTCACCAGATATAAAGATTATTAATCACCTACGATCTAAAGGTAAAAGTAAACTTACTCTTTCACGCCAGATACGCAACAATCAGCTATTAATAAATGTTAAGGGCTCTAAAAAAGTAGGAGAGAAGAAGAGTATTAGATATATCAATGTCCCTGATCCGATGCTCTATTCTGGTCAAATTTTCAAGGCATATTTAAATAATGTCGGCATTAGAATTAATGGTAAAATAAAAGAGGATCAGGGCCATACAGATTTTACCTTACTCTACAACCATAACTCCCCCCCATTAAGGAAAATATTGGATTCACTCAACCGTTATTCAAGTAATTTTATTGGCGAACAGGTTGCGAAAACTATGGATGCAAAAATTCATGATAGACCAGGTAGTACTATTGGTGCTACAGCACTCCTTAAAGAGTTTGCCAATAAGATTACAATTAATACCAACGGTAGCAGATTCGCAGACAGCTCTGGTAGATCTAGCAAAAATAGATTAACCACCGATCAAGTTACATCGCTTATCTACCAAATGAGTAAACATTTTGATATCTGGCCTGATTTTCTAGCCTCACTTCCTATTATGGGTAAAGAGGGGACTCTTAAGACAAGGCTTGCTAATACCGCAATTGCTGGATTTTCTCGTGCCAAAACAGGTTCCTTACAAAAAGTTAGTGGACTAGCTGGCATAGCGGGAAGAGGAGATCAAAGAAGCTTTGGGTTTGCAATTATTTTTAACAATACCAGGTGTGACCAAGGTCAAGTAGATAGGATTGAGGAAAAAATTATTAAAGCGATCTATAATAGCAATATCTAGAACTTTTCCCCTCTGACTCTCCTATTGGGCTCTATATAATAGAATGTGTCGATATATAGTAGGAGCAGCTAAATATTACAAAAGTCTGATACTAACCGTAATTATAGTAACGCTCTTCATGCCAGCTAGCGTGATTGCCAAAGATAAACCATCCGATAAGCCCCAACATGCAGGTTATAACAGTATCTATTTTGGTCTAGAACAGTTTAACTCAATGTCAGACTTATTTGTCCAAGTAAGTAAGGGAGGCTCTAAGGATCTACCAAATATCGGATCAAGAATTGACTTAGTCAATCTTTTAGGTTTTGATGACAACTATAGTAACTACGGATTCAATGCTATCTTCCCGTTTGGCAGTCGTAGCTCATTAACTTTTGACTATATCTCGTTTGCTAGCAGCTCGAGTAAAACTTTATTAGAAGAGTCAATTGTTTTTAATGAAACAACATATACTATCAATGATAACATTACACATGACTTTGTAAGTAGCATTGGAGGGATTGGCTACAACTTTAATATTATCCAATCTCCTCGTTTTGTATTTGGTGCCGGAGTTGGTCTGAATGCATTTCATATTGATATGCAATTATACTCTGAACTCTTAGATGAAGTAGAGAGTTTCGAAATTGTGACTCCAATCCCGTTGCTAACGGCAACGACCCATATCCAAATCTTTAAGTGGGCAACAATCAGAGGTAAAGTTGGACATATTTCATATTATAACTCAACTTTAGTTAAAGCTGATGGAATCCTTGATATAAATCTTGGCAAGAATATCTCACTTTTTGCCGGTTATAAATTAATCGATATCAGCTACCAAGATGACCATGAAAATGATGAAGCAGAATTTAAGTGGAGTGGTCCTAAAGGTGGGATATATATCAAGCTCTAACTAACTTAAAGCTAGTATATTGTTCTATTATATGTTATTCTGATCTTTTAGCTAATAAGAAGAGATAAAATCTAGTGCGAGTTGTAACAGTTGCTCTTATAATTTTGTTATCGTCAGCAACGATAGTTTTTGCTGCAGCGGCAAAACAGATTTCAGTTCCATCTCCTGATACCCAACCTTTGCATTCTATCCATTTTGAGCTAGATACTAGATCAACTTTCTTTACTAAAGTCAATGATGGTTCAAATGCTAAGGCGAATCAGTATGGAGCGACATATGGTATTTATGATTCGCTAAGGCTCGGAGTTGAAATTGGGCTGCAAATAAAAGAGCCATCTGACGATCCATTTTTTTTTGATGCCAAGCTTGCTGTTAAAGAAGAATCGATTGCCCCGTTCTCGCCTGCTATTGCAATCGGAATCTATGACGTTGGGACTGACACAGATAACACTGACTTTAACATCGCATATGGACTGATTGCAAAAACATTCCCAATTATAGGGCGATTATCAGTCGGGTACTATAGCGGCAATGCAGATATTTTATTAAATGATGAGCAAGAGAGTGAGAATCAAGGTACAATCCTTTCATGGGATCGAACATTGGCTGAGATTGATAGTAGGCTCTGGGTCTCAATTGATTATATGGGTGGAAACAATATTTATGGATCAAAGTCGGTAGGTTTTTCATGGCGTTTCTCTCCTAATATCGGAATGCTAGTTGGCTATCAAATCTTTAACGATACAACTCTCTCAAAGTCGTCACCCTCAACAATTAACAACAATAATCTAGTCACCATCCAGTTCGATGTAGATCTCTAATTAAATATTGAAATGGAGCTAATCTATTGTGATGGTGCATGCAAGAATAATCCCGGCATTGGTGGTTGGGGAGTATTAATTAATGGTGATATTAGAGTTGGATTTGCTAGCTTTGAAGCTAACACTACAAATAATATCATGGAGCTAACCGCTGCAATTAAAGGCTTAGAATATTTTCAGTCACCAACAAAAATATGCCTACGGAGTGACTCTAAATATTTAATAAATGGGATGTCAAAATGGGTTTTTAACTGGCAAAAAAATGGGTGGAAAACTGCATCTAAAAAGGATGTAAAAAATATTGAACTCTGGAAAAAATTACTACTCTTAGCCGGTAAACATAATGTTACTTGGGAATGGGTCAAAGCACATGCCGGAATAGAGGGAAATGAAATCGCTGACAAACTTGCAAATAGGGCAATCGATCTAAAAAAGAGTGTAAAGATCAAAAACCCAACTATTGATTTACTTTAGTCTGACTCCACTATAAAACTAAAACTTGCCACCTTGTAGTGGCATAACTATTTCTACTTGATCACTATCAGATAAGATAGTCAGCTCATGCATTCTGGCTTTAATTATTACTCCATTGACCATCACTGCAATAGCTTTTGAGTTAATATTGAGCTCATCAAGTAGCGTCTTAATATTAGCCTCTTCTTTTATCTCATACAATTTTCCGTTAAGTCTGATATTCATTTAAGTAATCTTCTGAAAATTAGAATCCCAATCTTTATATACCTGATCGTAACCTTGATTATTAATTGCAGTGACTACCTCATCGGCTGACCGATCATCGATAACTGGAAACTGCTCTGAATCGTGATCGTGATCTAGGTAGCCATCAGGAGATGTTCTAGAGCCGGCTGATACCTGATTAATTCCTGCTCCAAATAGTCGATCTCTCAATGTAGCCGTTTCTCTGGTTGATAGTGTTAATATCGTATCTGGGAAAAAAAGGCGGATCGCAATTATCAACCGTATCAACTGGTTGTCCGTTACAGGTTTGAAGAAGCTTTCTGACGATGATTTTGGTACACTTTTTAATCGAGGGAAGCTTACAGCTACCTGACTTTGCCAATAATGTTTATTAAGATATGAAATATGATAACTGATTGAGAATGCCTCTTTTCTATAATCACTAAGCCCAAGCAGCGCACCTATTGTGATAACTCTGATTCCTGCAGCGGCAATTCTTGATGGGGACTCTAGTCTAAAATCATAGTCGAGCTTTGGTCCTTTAGGATGGACTAACTTATAGGCAGCTCGATCATAACTTTCTTGATAGAGAGTTACTCCATTTAATCCTTGATCTGCTAACGTTTTATACTCATCAACCGAAAGAGGAGCAATTTCTACACCGACAAATGAAAATCCAACCGACTTACAGATCCTAATCGCCTCCGCAACCGATTCAAGAGGCAATCTAGTAAAATCTTCACCTGCAACAAGTAAGATTGATCTAAATCCCTCATCGTAGAGTTTTTCAGCTTGAATCTTGATATTGGAGGCTGAGACAACTTTTCGTTCAATATCATTGCTCGTCCCAAAGAAGCAGTAGGTGCAGTCGTTAAGACAATAGTTAGAAAGATAAAGTGGTACATAAAGATTCACAACTTTCCCAAATCTTGTTGCAGTCACCTCTTTCGCTTTCAATATTATATCGTCTAACAATGGATCAGCCTGATCTGAAAGTAGCCCGTAAAATAGATCTGGATTAATCGAATCTTGCATCAAAAGATTTTTTATATCAGAAGTAGAGTAGCTCGCTATCTTCTTTTCAACCTGCTGAAATTCTTCTGAATAAATTTTCTCAATCGAATTTTGTAACTGTTTATAAGTCATAGTCTAAATGGTCTCATCCCACGGGAGTCTAGTAAAAGGCGAAGTTGTACTTGCTTGATCAATCGGTTTAGGTAATCCTGCCAAAAAGCTACTCCTCCCTCCTTGGCAACCTAGCTGAAAAGCAGATGCCATCCTAACTGGATCTTTTGCCACTGCAATTGCAGTATTAACCAGACAAGCGTCTGCCCCTAGCTCTAGCGCTAAGCTCGCATGGGATGGGGCTCCTAATCCTGCGTCCACAACTACAGGGATCAGAGCTTGTTCAATAATAATCTTTATCATATCAACATTCCTAATCCCTTTGTTGGCTCCAATCGGTGAACCAAGTGGCATAACTGCTGCTGCACCTACATCTTCTAATTTTTTCGCAAGGAGAGGATCGGCATTAATATATGGGAGCACTACAAATCCATCCTTAACCAATATTTCAGTCGCTTTTAATGTCTCAATCGGATCAGGTAGTAGATATCGAGGCTCAGGGGTAACTTCAATCTTAATCCAGTTTGGCATCCCTGCTTCATAGGCAAGTTTAGCTAAGAGTACCGCTTCATCAGCTGTTCTGGCACCTGCTGTATTTGATAAAAGTAGATATTTTTCTTGGTCAACAAAGCTTAGGATATTATCGTCTGGATTGTTTATATCTACTCTTCTAATAGAGACTGTTACTATCTCTGCTCCGGATGCCTCAATGGCATCGCGCATTAGCTTTGACGATCCAAACTTACCGGTCCCAACTAATAAGCGAGATTTAAACTTCCTACCAGCTATAACTAATCTATCGTTCATAATGGTTATTTACTATTGTTTGCAGGGAAGATCTAGGTCAGCCACTATAGCTTATCTGATAAATGTTTGGACCGCGCTGGATGAAAAGAAGTGCACTATTAAAGTTTACAGCCTCCATCACAGCAATATGATAATCCTCAAAATTCGTTATTTTACTTTTGTTTATCTTTCTTATTATATCACCAGTTTTGACCCCAACTTTCCTTAACGGATTAGATGGTGATAGCTCTTTGATTATTAATCCACTCTTTGTATATAAATTTCTTGTTTTTGCAATCGCTTCATTGTTAAGTTCCACTTTCAACCCTAACCATTCCATTGCAACCTTTGAAGCTAGCTTCGTTGTAATCTTAGCTGCTACTAGTGTCACTTTAAACTCATTCTTCTCCCGAGATAAGCTAAGCTCTAATTTATCGCTATGGCTTAAACCTACTATACGCTTTGCGAACTCTTCCTTACTTTTAGGCTTATTACCATCTACTAAAGTAATCATGTCACCCGGTTTTATCCCTGCCATGCTAGCTGGACTATGATCAAAAACTGTTCGAACTAATAGTCTATCAGGATCTGATTTGCTAGATTGGTAATAACTACTATCTCTTACTCCAATATCATCTGTGATCAGCCCGATCCAGCCATGTGCTACCTTCCCATAGCTTATTAAATCTTTGGCTAACTTTAATGCCCGGTTAATTGGGATTGCAAATCCTATCCCTTCTGCTTTATCATAAATTGCAGTAGTAATGCCAATTAGCTCACCATCAATATTCAAAAGTGCTCCGCCTGAATTGCCAGGATTGATTGGAGCATCAATCTGAACAAAATTACGATATATCAGATCAGCCTCAACCTGAACATCCCTCTTACTGGCACTAATCACTCCTCTGGTCACGCTACTTGAGAGCCCAAAAGGGTTTCCTATTGCGACCACCGTTTCACCAATTAGAATTTCGTCTGAATTGCCTAGCTTTATGATAGGAAGTAGTTTGCCAGCATCAATTTTGATTATCGCAATATCTGAACGAGCATCAACCCCTATCACCTCTGCATTATAGATCGACTTATCTGATAGTCCCACCTGAACTTCACTGGCACCATCGATAACATGATTATTAGTAATAATTAGCCCATCTGCCTCTATGATTACTCCAGATCCTAATGAGTAACTTTCATGATTGACACTAAAGTTTGGTTGCCCAAAAAATGGTGCAAAAAAATCTAGTCTCCGTCTCTGAGTCAATATATGTTTTGTCCTGATATTGACTACAGATGGCGAAGTAGCACTTACAACCTTTACAACCGGCGTAATACGATTCTCGCTAGCATCACTATCTATGCCGCCTAAAAGAAAGAATATCGGGAAGCTTGCAACAGAAAGAGCAAAAATTTTCCTCATGCTAAGTTCATCATTCTATTTCTTCTTTTGATCACCCTCTACAATAAGAAACATTGAAACCGATCCACGCTTAACTAGTAACGCAATATGTTTCTTCTTCTTGCTAGCTCCAATCAATGTATGAAACTCTTTGGTCGAACCTACCGGCTTGTTGTTATATTTCAAGATAATATCACCTACCCTAACACCAGCAGCAGACATCGGACTATTAGGTATAATATCTGTTGCGAGTACACCAGTAGTTACACCAAGTTCCTTTTTTTGCTTCTCTGAAAGGTCTTCCACAGTAACACCAAGAGCACTTTTCAGTTTATCTTTACTCTTCTTATCACTCCTTATCGATATAGGATCTTCTGATGGTAAATCTTCTAAAACAATCTTCTTTGTAATAAACTTTTTATTACGATAGATCTTTAACTTAACAACATCTCCTGGCTTCATTGATCCAACCAACCTTGGCAATGTGTCGAATTTATCTATCTTTTTACCTTCAAACTCTAATATTATATCGCCCTGCTGAAGCTTAGACTTGTCAGCAGGTGAACCATCTACAACATTACCAACCAACGCTCCATAATCAAATGGAAGATCAAACGCTTCTTTAATTTTCTCATTTACTTCTTGGATATGGACTCCTATCCAGCCTCGCAATACCTTCCCTTTTTTTAAATCCGCATATATATTTTTGACAAGATTTATCGGAATCGCAAAACCTATTCCAATACTCCCTTGAGACATCCCGGATGTGAAAATAGCAGAGTTGATACCGACAACTTCGCCATCACTATTTAATAGCGGACCTCCAGAGTTGCCTACATTGATAGCAGCATCGGTCTGAATGAAACTGTCGTATGGACCTGATCCTATATCGCGCCCTTTTGCCGAAACTACTCCAACTGTAACAGAACCTTGAAATCCAAAAGGATTCCCAATCGCCATAACCCACTCTCCGACAGTAATCTTATCTGAGTCACCAAATTTCAATGTGTGCAATTTGTTCTTAGTCTCAATCTTTATCAGCGCAATATCTATCTTAGGATCTGCACCGATTAACTTCGCTGGAATTTCATGTTTCTTATCACTGCCGAAAGTTACAACAATCTCATCGGCACCTTTGATAACATGGTAATTAGTCAATATGTAGCCACTCTCATCTACAATGAAACCAGAGCCTAAAGAGCGACTCTCTTTTGAATGTGGTTCACTTTTATGCCAAGGAAAAAGTTCATTGAAATGTTCTTGCAATTTTTCATTATTAGAACTAAAACCTCTGCTAGTAACCGTACGTTTAGTCGAAACATTCACTACTCCTTTAGTTTCATTTTTAGCTATCTCTGAAAATATTGTTAGATGGTCTCCTTCATACTTACTGACAGCATCACCGTTCGTTGTAACTACTAAAAACGATGCAAGTATAAGTATTAATAATTGAGCACTAAATAGTGATGTTTTCAACGCTATTTCTCCAAATTTGAATTAAAAGAGGAATATTAACATATAAATATCTATTTTAAATCTTGAAAATTCATTTTACAAAAATTTCTTAAACAGACTTGACAATAGTGATATATATGTCAAGATATTAACAATTAATTATTTTAACTTTAATTACTTTATAAGATAATATGACAGAGAACAAAGAGAATACAAAAAAAGTCGCAATAACTACACATCTTTACAAAAGTCAGATTGATAGATTAAATGAAGTTGCATCAAGTTTGCAGGTGACTAAGGCTGTCCTCTTTCGAGAAGCGATATCACAGCTACTGAAACAGTATGAAAACAAACAACTAGATATTGGAATCAAGTAGACTACCTCTTTAATTAATTTTCCTTGCATTAACCCTTCTCTCTACTTTTGTATGGAGAATAATTACCTAAAATCCATTATTTTGATCAATATTGTGCAATTTATCTCGAATTTTTTAAGTTTATAGCTGTAGGAACTTAAAAAATTTATAAACATAGCGTTAACTTTATAAATGATTGATTTTATTTTTATTTTAAGCGATAATGGAATAGATGTTGATTGAAAATATGTTTAAAAAATTTTAATAAGATCCAACTGGTTGAGATAGAAATAGTTCGAACAATTTTGAATTTAGATATTTAACTAATTGAAAAATATACCTTTTTCCTCTGTTTGTATGAGTTCGCCTTTGATATACTCGTCTGTTTATTATTCAGATATCAATTTTGGCAATCAAAAGGTACAAAGATAATTTGGAGTTGAAACCGATTGTTCAAATTTCTACAAATTTCACATACCTGTGTATAGGATCAGCAGCTGATTGAGTAGGTGAAACTATTAGCTCAAGAAAGGATTGATTGTGGAAATTATAACGCTGCTATTTACTGTAACTGCCGGCGCTCTGCTAGGTGGAGTGGCTATCTATATAATATATCTATTTCAACAAAAAGGAGGCGCCACTGTAGCTCAAAGCAGTATCGATGATTCAAAAAAAGAGCTCTCGAATGCAAAAAAAGAGGCACAAGCAATAGTAAAAGAGGCGCAATTAGAAGCAAGAGAGCTCCTTCTCAAGGCTAATAACGATCT
>JBLYYQ010000108.1:0-22707 GCA_048550035.1 Nitrospinota bacterium | reverse complement strand
TTTACTCGTTGGTACAACATCTCCTGCCACATATATATTGGAAGGTAGAGTCGCTATATCAATAGCTGGAACTTGACCTATTGCAACAATTATTTCATCTCCTTTTAGCTTCGTATGCTTGCCAGTTCCAACTGGGCGTTGTCGACCAGATGAGTCGATATCTTCTAATTGCATTATCTCTACTTGCAGGTTGCCGTTGCTATAAGATGTTGGTGCTCGTAAAAATTCAAACTTTACCCCTTCATCAATCGCTTCTTCTATCTCGATAGGGAATGCCGGCATCAGCTCTCTTGTCCGCCGATAAACAATCGTAACGCTCTTAGCTCCTAACCGTATCGCAGAGCGACTTACATCCATCGCAACATTGCCGCCTCCTATTACTATAACATCTTTCTTCTTAAGGGTAGTCCGGTTAGCTTTAGCCTGATTTATATCTTTTAATAGCTTTATGCCAGACAAAGCTCCAGTTGAGCCTTTGAAAGTGGCAGGACGCTCATTTGACGATCCGCTTGCAACTAACAGTGCATCATACTTATGATCCGATACAAACTTCTCTAGTTTAGCAAGATCGATATCTTCGTTATATCTGATGCCAATCCCACTATCTATAATTAAATCTGTCTCGCGTTTAAGGATATCTTTTGGCAACCTATATGATGGGATACCATATTCTAACATTCCGCCAGGTTTAGACTCTCTTTCTAATATTGTTACATCGAACCCATGTATATTTAAAAACCAACCGGCAGCAAGACCTGCAGGTCCAGCACCAATTATTGCTACCTTCTTCCCTACACGTTTCTTTAGCTTAGGGCGAAATGATGGATCAAAACCTACATCTCCAATTACTGCTTCTAATGCTTTGATTGCAATTGGACTGTCAAAGTCACCACGATTACATGGCTGCTCGCAAAATGAATAGCAGACTCTACCTAACGTTGAACGGAGAGGATGTGTCTCCATCATTATCTCCCATGCTAGCTTATAGTCATCAATCGCTACTGCATGTAACGAGGCAGCTATATCAGTAAACGCTGGGCAACCGTTATTTCCACCGCACGGGGCATGTTTATTCTCCCATCTTGGCTCTATATAACTACTCATATCCTAATCTTCGTCTTATTATTAATCTATCTACCTATTTTTTCACTAGCTTGATCACTATGCTTTAAACTTTAAAGGTTATCTCTGAATGTTGCTAGCATAGTATGGATACCCCTAGGCGCTAAGAAAACTAGATAGTTATGACTCTAATAGTGTTTCCTAGCTTGGTAACTTCAGACTACATATATTGACTCTTTATGTCAAGAGGAGAGTTGAAATTCAGCTATAGAGCTCTTTTTGCAGTATAATTTCATCTTTCATAAGCGGGCGGTAGCCTTAGGTTCATTAATTATCTTTGATTAATGTTAAAAATTCTTGTCTGGTCCTATGATCAGTCTTGAAATTACCTTGCATTGCCGATGTTACTGTTGTTGACCCAGTTTTCATCACACCTCGCATCATCATGCAAAGATGGGAAGCCTCCATAATCACACCTACTCCTTGTGGTTTAAGATGCCTCTGCAGCGAGCCAGCAATCTCAGTAGTTAACCGCTCCTGAAGCTGCAATCTACGTGCAAATATATCAACTACGCGTGGAATCTTCGATAAACCTATTACATGTCCGTTCGGAATATAGCCTATATGTGCTTTCCCAAAAAATGGCAACATATGATGTTCGCATAATGAAAAAAACTCGATATTCTTAACTATGACCATCTCATCGCTCTTTTCTGCAAATGTTGCGCTCTTGATGATCTCCTCTGGATTCAGATTGTAACCGGATGTTAAATATTTTAATGAAGACTCTACTCGCTCTGGAGTTTTTACCAACCCTTGGCGAGTCGGATCTTCACCTAAATCTTGCAACAGCTTTCGTACTATCTCTTGCATATCTTTTACCTTTGCCTTGTGATGAGAGTGTGAAGAAGATTAAATATTTCTTCTATTGTTACTCTTCGTAATGTTTTTTTGAGGATATTATTTGATATTTACTTGTCAGGGGAGGTTTAAATACTCTCTTTCAGCTTTTTGCCTAGCTTAAACTGTACTACACGCCTAGCTGATATTGTTGCCTCTACTCCAGTTTTTGGATTGCGACCAACTCTGGCAGATTTATGGCGAGTTTTAAATGTTCCTAGATCCCTTATTATTACAACCTTATCTGCAATTAGCGATTCTTTTATCGTTGAGATTATATGCTCAACTGCTTGATCTGATTCTCGCCGTGGAAGACCTGTTTTGTCTGATATTTCATTTACAATATCTAATTTTGTCATATTTTACCATTACCTTGTAAATTTCATACATTTTTGACTTATCAATAGTATAACAATTATTTCTAAATTCATTTGTTATAATTTTCTTTTTTTGTTGCACTTACGATCCAGTCTAGATAATTCTGACTACCTCCTGCTACCTTGATGGCAATTATTTCTGGCGTTTCATAGCTATGCTCTTTTAATATTGCAGATTCAATTTTACTATAATTCGTGGCGACTGTTTTTATGATTAAGAGTGTCTCTTGCTCATCTTGGAGCATATCATCCCATAAATAAAATGATCTCACAGCAGGAATTAGGTTTACACATGCTGCTAAAGAGTCGTTTACTAACATTTTAGCAATCTTTGAGCCCTCTTCTGCTGAACCGGTTGATACAAATATTACTATGTAATCCATACTCTTAAGATATCACACTACCAACTAGATCATAATCAGTAGTTGAGCGAATTTTTACTTTAACAATATTGCCTGGATTTAAATCAGAACTATCCAATATTAGCTCTCCATCGATTTCAGGTGCTTGCGTTGCTAATCGACCGATCAAGAGTGATTCGTTAGTATCAAACCGATCTACT
Source organism: Nitrospinota bacterium (assembly GCA_048550035.1). GTDB lineage: Bacteria > Nitrospinota_A > UBA7883 > UBA7883 > JBLYYQ01 > JBLYYQ01. The sequence goes on along the minus strand of JBLYYQ010000108.1, from coordinate 19,806 downwards.
ATTGCAGACTCAATTGAGCCAATCTTATTTGCGAGTAGTTTTGATGAAATTTTTTGTTGAATCATCATTAATCTCTCTTTGCGTGAGAGCGCAACCTCAGGTTCAATCTGAGGCGATAGATTGTAGGCTGTTGATCCTTCTTCATTTGAGTAACAAAAAAGCCCTAAATGATCAAATTTCATATCTATAATGAGATCTTCTAATAGTTGATAATCTGTCTCAGTTTCGGTTGGAAATCCAGTGATAAATGATGTTCTTATCGCTGCTTTTGGAAGTTTTGAGCGGATAGCTAAAACTTTGCTCCGAATAGTAGCATTTGTTTCGGTACGATTCATTAGATTCAATATCCTATCAGAGCTATGCTGAAATGGAATGTCAAAGTATGGCACTAGCTTAGATGAATCAACAAATGTTTGCAGTAATTTTTCTGTTAGTAAGGGAGGGTATAGGTATAAAACTCGAATCCAACTAATTTCCTTGATCGCCTCTAACTCTTTGATTAATATAGACAATCCATCTTTTATCCCTAAGTCACTACCATATAGAGTGCTATCTTGGGCAACTAAAATCAGCTCTTTGAGTCCATTTTTTGCTAATAGCTCTGCTTCTTCCAATAGTGAGTCTATTGATCTACTTTGATATTGACCTCGAATAGTAGGTATCACGCAGAATGCGCAGGTATTTGAGCAACCTTCTGCAATTTTTAAGTAGGAATAATGATTTAATGTTAAGGTTATCCGCTCTTTTGCATCGGGATCATATCTGCTATCTATCCCTTTATATAGATAATCCTTAAACTCATTACTGACATCGGTGGTCTCAAATATGTAATCAACCTCAGGAAGATCATTCTTTAATTCATCTTTGTATCTATTAACAAGGCAGCCGGTTAATGCAATTTTTAAGTTGCTATTTTTCTCTTTTGCAGCAATAAATTCTAAAACTGTATCGATCGACTCCTCTTTAGCATCATCTACAAACCCACAGCTATTGATTAGAACAATATCAGCTAGCTCTACGCTATTTACTATAGTTGCTCTGTAATTGTTTGCAAAAAATGCCAGACGCTTTTCACTATCAACTAGATTCTTGGGACAACCAAGTGAAATGGGATAGATTTTTTTTCCTTCTAAATCTCGATTTTTATCTAGCAGACTGTTAGTCCCAACTGATTTTTCCTTCACCTAAAAACCCATTTGCTTCCAAGCTATAGGGTCGCTCAACAAGACCTTCATGCTTAAATAGAACTATATAAAACTTTTTGAATGCTTTACGAAATGGAAGATTATCTCGTAGCTTTAAGTTGCTAGTCCGTACTCTTTCTATACTATATGGATAAAACGATACTCCTGTTTGACCTGTTAGTTTTAATCGCCAGTTAGAGGATCTCTTATCTAAATCATTATTGTCAGGCTCTGATGTGTAGACCCCAATTAGAAACTCTATAAATTGATCGCTAGGCTTACTTTGCAATAATAGATCATTACTCAAGCTACCTTGGATCTTTTTTAGAGATTCTGTATAAGATTTTGCTAACTCATCATCAATTACTATTGCCTCTAAAATCATCGCAGTCTCCATCTGATCGTAGATTTTCAAGGTTCGCCTCTTTTCTGAGACCTGCCTATCTAAATCAGATAGACCAAGACGGTATGATGAACTCTTTTTACCACTTGATGCACAGCCGAGCGTAAGTAACATCAATATTGTAATAGAAATAGTCAAACATTTCTTCAACTCATGTACTCTTTCAATAGTGTAATATTCGATTTAGTACGCAACTTATCTTTTGCAACTTTCTCTATCTGTCTAATCCGCTCACGCGTTAGACCTAACTGCTCTCCTACTTCTGCTAATGTCATCGGAGGTGCATCAAAACCGTACCGCATCCTGATAACATCTTTCTCACGATCTGACAGATCAGCTAGAATTCTTAGTATATCATCTTGCAATCGAAAATTACAATAATCTTCTTCAATCGACTTATCATCAGGTGATTCTAAGATATCTATAAATTTTAATGTATCATCTTCAGATGAAATCGGGGTATCTAAACTTAAATAATCTCTATATACTCTCATCAATGTTATCAATGTCTTAAGTTTGACTCCAAGCTCGGCGGCTACTTCATCAACACTCGGTTCCTTCCCATTTTTATGTGTTAGCCTCTCTATTACTTTGGTTGCATTCGATAGTAATCCTGCCCGTTTTACAGGTAGACGGACTACACCAGATTGTTCAGCTAACGCACGCAAAATAGACTGTTTCACCCACCAGATAGCATACGTTATGAATTTGACGCCTCGGGTATGATCGAATCGTTTAGCTGCCTCTACTAAGCCAATATTCCCTTCATTTACAAGGTCAGCAAGCGATAGACCCATCCCTTTATAACGGCTTGCAACCATAACTACATATTTCAGGTTGTGCCTTACTAAAGTATCTAGATCTTCTTCTTTACCATCTTTTGCTAACTGCTGTTCTTCTTCTCTCGTTAGTGGAATTAACGTGCTGATCTCATTTAGATAATACTTTAAGGCATCCCCTTCTGATCCTGAGTTGCCTGTGTAGGAACTTCTTTTCATAGCCTCAATTCCTCTCTATTTTATTTAAGCTTCGTAGCATGTTTTAAGACTATGGCTCTTACTCAAAACTTATACGTGCTCTCTTTTAAGAAGCTAACAATGTTTATAACCACTCCATATTCTTTCTATTCGGACGATATCTTCTCTTCTTTAACTTTTATATACTCTTGATCTATATTTAATTGATCGCTACTGGCAAATATCACAAAATAGGTAAAGCTATACCTGCTACTTACTATAAGCATAAGAGGGTGCAACTTTCTGAATTATCAAATCCCACTCATTCTCAAAGCGTTGTATAGAGTAATTATCCAATACGCTCTGACGCCCTTTACTACCAATCCTCTTGGCAAGTTTTTCATCTTTGAATAATTGAATAATACGCTTATTAAGTAGCTTTGGATCGTTACTAGCAAACCCGTTTACCCCATCTATTATTGGCGAGCCTGCTGAAACATTACTTACAATGCTCGCCCCTGATGACATTGCCTCTAATAAAGTTGTAGTTAGGCCATCTTCATATGGCTCATTTGTTATATGAAGGAAGACACGATAGCGGTTATACATATTACCCCGCTCAAGCATCTGCTTGAGAGGCTGATTTCTGATCGAAGCTCTCTTTGTTGGAGTCAAAGATGATCTAAAACCATCTAGTACCTGACGAGTAAACTTATGATCAAAAACAGTATTCCTTCGTCTTGCAAGATTGACTTCACGCAAGACTGCTGGGTGACCAACTTTAGAGCTTAAGGTAAATATGTCAGTATCAATGCCAGGATTAATCGTAGTTGACTCTATCTTAAGTGACCAATCATCAGCAATAGACTTTGAGGTAAAGACTAAAGCCTCAGCACTCTCTATTACTGGATAGAGCTCATCTAAATAACGACTCCTACTTAACGATTTTTCCATCGCCGATAGCTGGGCAGATAACGAATTGTGGAAAATTAAAACAGATGGCAGCCCCGCCATTTTAGCTAGCGACTGCTCATTAAAATTATGCGCAATTAGAAGATCAATCTGATCGGTTGCAATCAGATTATTCCCTTCTGCTTCGCTAATTAATCTGACATTCGGAGGGATAGGAGCAACACTCTTGTCCCAGTGAGCTACTCTAGAATAGTCTGGCTCTGAACTTCTAACGAAAAATCGATGCTTACTCTTGGCAAGATTATATATATACGACTCATGCCAATTGAAAGTCATGATTCTCAATCTCTGGTTCATAACTTTAATGAATCCTTCAGTTTGTAGCAGTTTTAATGACACTTGAGGTAGGAGCAATGTTTGTGCCATTACGGGAGGTAGGATTAAATATTTAATAGCGGCTCATTCTTATTACCTCCTGTTGGCGTTTGAATATATAGTTTATCAACGATTCTCGATCAAAACTATTTATAGCTTGAAATGTTAATTGATTTATTTGTCGATTTGGATATGTCGAATCTGGGGAAGATTTGACGACCTCTGCCAAAATTTCAATCTTCAAAGGTGGATATGTTGGTGGATCTAAGAGGATCAAAATTGAACTCGAATTTTCAAGGGCTACAGCTGTTAATATTACTGCACTGCTATAAGAAAGCTCAACCATGACAGCTTCTGAGAATCCATCTGCCTCTTTTGGCTCTTCTTCTCTTGCATTTAGTATCTGTTCTAGTTTCTCCTCAATTGAGTTTAGTACCTTTAACTGTTCAGAAGCTAATCTTTCGGACTTGCTATCTTTTGATGACGGCTCAATATCGGTCTGATCTTTTCGATAGTCAACTGATCTACATTTAGACCGATCGGCAGTGGTATGATTTTTGATCTCTGATATAAGCTCTAGCTGGCTTGATGTAACAACTTTATAATGAAATGGAAAAAAAACTTCTACTTTAACATTGCTTTCCTGCTCACTATTATTAGCCATTTATCCATTTTAGATGAAAAAATGGCAAATGTAAATATTATTACTAAGAGAGCTAGCCGTTACTATTTTTCAGTACTAAATCAACCGCATCACCGATATCATCAGCAATAAAATCAGGCATAATCTTACTTTTTTCATTGAGCGATTTTTCATCTCGTGCCCCAAAGCCTGTTCTAACGAGGATAGATCTGCAGCCTAAGTTTTTCGCTAGTTCAATATCAGTTAGCTTATCGCCTATGACATATGAATTCAGTATATCTATTGATAGTTCCTCTGCTGCTTTTAATGCCATGCCGGTTGCAGGCTTGCGACAATTACAGATAATCCCGAACTCTTTATCGTCTGCATCTGGATGGTGCGGACAAAACTCTATCCTATCTATTACTACAGAGCTCTCAAAGCACCACTTCAAGAGTAGCTGATGAACCTTCGCTACTGTTTCAAGTGAGGTTAAACCTTTTGCAACTCCTCCTTGATTGGTAACTACAACAGTATAAAAATTTGCATTATTTATTTTACGAATAGCATCTAGCGCTCCGTCATAGAGCTTAAACATCGAAATGTCTGTTATATAGTTAGACTCAACATTTATACATCCATCTCTATCTAGAAATATTGCAGCTTTACTCTGAGTCATATTTAATCTCAATTCAACCTTGTAATAACCTTACCTTTTTTTATCTCAACAATCAGAAACTTGAGCAAGTAGGGAATTCACTTTTTCAAATACGCTTGCAACTTCAATAGCATCTAAACAGTTAAGCTCTATTGGACATTTTCGTTTATAGCATGGCGCAAGCTTACAATCTACACTGATTACTCCATCTTTGTTATTATAAGGGCCTGTCAGTTGTGGGTTTGTGGGGCCAAATAGTGAGACAACCTTGACCTTGACTGCTACGCCAAGATGCATAGGACCAGAGTCAGCTGTGATTAATAATTTACTCTCTTTTAATATCGCAGCTAAGAGTGCAAAGCTCGTTTTGCCAGTCAGATCTATTATATTGGCAGCAGTTCTCGGATTAAATTTTTGCACCGTTGTAATATCGAACTGGCTCCCGATCAGCACTATTTTAAAATTGAACTTATCATTAATCATATCAGCTAACGCTTCAAACTTTTCGATCGGCCATTGCTTGCTTGCCCACCTAGAGTTAGGATTCATAACAATATATGGCTGATTCGATGTCAGGTTGGCAGCCGCCTCTATTTCATTCTGAGGGATTTTTATCCCCCAATCTACCTCTGATGGCAACGAAATATTTAAATAACTCAAAATGGATAGATAGCGATCTACATCAAGGCTATTAGCAATCGGATTGACCTTGAGATCATAACTATAGCTAGAACATTCTCTTGCATTCGAGTAACCAATCTTGAAATTAGACCTAGCAATTAAAGTCATTAATCCTGATCTAGCTAACCCTTGCAGGTCAACGACAATGTCATACTTATCTGCTTTTATAGATTGTGCAAACTCGATCAGCTTTTTTAATTCCTCTATACTTAGGAGCTCAAGAAAGCTACTTCTCCTAAAAGTTAAGAGATTCCTCACATTTTTATTTAATCTTACAAGCTCGACATAATATTCATTTGCTATCCAGTCAATTTTGATATCAGGTCGCTCATTTGCGATGGTGGTAACAAATGGAAAAGCCTGAATTATATCACCCATCGATGATGGTTTTATCAATAGCAGCTTCCCATCTTTAGGAATAGTTATCTCTTTCATCTGATCATATTATCAATAATATAATTCAATTGCTTACAAATATTAATCCTTAAGCGCAAATCAAGATTGATTTTTTTACTTAAGTCGAGAACTAGACTCTCCGATAAGGATTAATAATATGAAAAGTAAAAAAATTAGACTAAAGAGTGCCGATCCAAATATTCGAGCAGATTTAGTTGCCAAGTATAAACAGGAAATCCAAGAGAAAAATTACAAAGCTAAATTAGACGAGATGGCAATAAAAATTGCAAAAAATATCAACAAAATGTAACTTTTTTCAATGAAACTTGATTCATATATTTCCGAATTTGCATTAAAAATCAGATCTTCACTTCTATCGTAAATAGATTGATTAACTTACTTTTTCTTAGGATAAGATGATAACTATTGCAATTAAATCTTATACAGATATAATCAGAGATTAATTTCAATTAATCTTTGATGGAGTGAAATGTGGTTGAATTATTTTTATTATCAGGTGAGCTAATATCGATGGCCGGTGCGCCTTCAGATGGTACTACTCAAGACAGCCAAATTGTTATGATGCTTCTTTTTTACGGAGCGTTGATGGGGATATTCTATTTTTTACTTATTAGACCTCAATCGCAAAAGACTAAAGCGATCAAAAATGTGCAAGATACTCTGAAGCAGAATGATCGTGTAGTTACGAATGGAGGACTGCTAGGGAATGTTCATAAGGTTGAAGAGGATGTTGTGACAATTGAGGTAGCTGAAAATGTACGTGTTAAGGTTCAGAGGACAGCTATTTTTGAGCGAATATCTGATTCATAACAATGAATATAGAGATAATATTGCTTCAACATTTGCTAGGTATCTTGAGTTATGAATAGAGCACTTTTTTGGCGAGTATCGCTTACCTTATTAGTAGCTATAGTTGCTATGCGACTAGCTCTGCCGCTTGATGAGAAAATCAATCTAGGCTTAGACCTCCAAGGAGGGATGCATCTAGTATATGAGGTCGATTTAGATGTTGCGATCAAAAATAGCATTGATACTCTAGGCGATGATATTGAAAAAGATTTAGCTACTAACAATATCAAAGTGAGTGCTATAAGGCAGCAAGAAGGATCAATTGTTATATTATTAGCCACCGCTCTAGAATCGTCGAAAGCAAAAGAGGTTATTGCAGAAGATTATTCAACTTTAACCTTTACTGCAGGCTCTGATCGGAACTTAACATATAGATTAACTGATGAATATCTATATGATCTCAAAGCAGCTATTATCGATCAGGCATTGGAGACATTGCGAAATAGAATTGATCAGTTTGGTGTGTCAGAGCCGCTGATTCAAAGCGAGGGTAATTCTCGAATATTAATTCAGCTGCCTGGCATAAAGGATAGAGAGCGTGCAATTGCTCTTATAGGTAAGACTGCAAGTTTAGAGTTTCGGATGCTTGATACCAGTATGACTCCTGATCAAGCTCTTGCTGAGGGTAGTCCATTTCAATCAGAGATACTTTATCAGCAAAATTATGATCAGGTGACAAAAGCAGTAATCGGAAAGAGCCCTTATCTAGTTAAGCGGAAGGTTGAATTAACAGGTGACACAATAAAAGATGCGCAAGTTCGGATCAATCAGTTTAACCAGCCGTATGTCTCTTTGGATTTCAACCTAGAAGGTTCACGCAAATTTTCTGATGTTACTGCTGCTAATGTAGGTAAGAATATGGCGATCGTTTTAGATGATTCGGTCTATTCTGCCCCTGTTATCCGTGAACAGATCTCAGGAGGATCTGCTTCAATTGAGGGTGGGTTTTCTTATGAAGAGGCAAAAGATTTAGCGATTGTCTTGAAAGCAGGCGCACTTCCTGCTCCACTTATAAAATTAGAAGAGCGTAGCGTTGGTCCTTCGTTGGGTCGCGATTCTATTGAGCGTGGAATTGATTCGATTTTGATCGGCTCGATTTTTGTTCTAATTTTCATGATTATATTCTATAAAATCTCAGGTATCATTGCAGATATTGCTCTGATTTTTAATATGGTAATTTTGGCAGGAGCACTTTCATATTTTGACGCAACTTTAACACTCCCTGGAATTGCAGGGGTAATTCTTACAATCGGGATTGCAGTAGATGCGAATGTTCTAATCTTTGAGAGAATCAAGGAGGAGCTCCGTATTGGTAAGACTATTAAAGCTGCAGTCGATTCTGGTTATTCAAAGGCACTACTTACCATTGTTGATGCTAATGCAACAACTTTGATTGCGGCAGTTGTTCTGTTTCAGTTTGGAACCGGACCTATCAAAGGGTTTGCTGTCACGCTTACAATAGGAATTTTGGCATCAATGTTTACATCTATTTATGGATCTAGAATATTTTTCATCTGGTATTTGCAAGGAAGAAAGAGTAAGAAACTTTCGATATGAATATTATAAAGAGTAACATTAATTTTATAGCTTATAAAAAGAAGGCATTCATCATATCTTGTATAGTGATTGCTGTCTCACTATTGTCTCTCATAGCTCACGGAGGTCCGAACTATGGAATTGATTTTAGAGGAGGGTTACTGATCCAACTTAAATTTATCGAAACTGCCGATATAAAAGCTATTCGAGATGATCTTAAAGCACTCGGGATTGGCGATTTTTCAGTGCAGCAATTTGGTTCCAAAGAGGATGTTATAATCAATACTGAACTAGATCCAAACAGCGAACCTGATAGTGCAAGACTCAATATTGAGAAGATATTTAAGACAAAGTATCAAGATAAGGTGATTGTCGATCGAGTCGAGATGGTGGGACCTAAAATTGGAGGCGACCTTCGCAAGAAAGCTGTTTTGGCATTAATTTATGCATTAGTTGGGATACTAATATATGTAACATTCAGATTCCAGTTTGGTCATGGATTGGCTGCGATCGTTGCATTGGCGCATGATGCAACTGTGACTATCGGAATTTTCTCTATCTTAGACAAAGAATTTACACTCCCTGTGGTTGCAGCATTGCTTACGGTTATAGGTTACTCATTAAATGATACGATTGTAGTCTTTGATAGAATCAGAGAAAATCTTAGATTAAAGCGGGGCAAACAGCTAAGCGATATTATAAATATCTCAATAAATCAGACGATGTCAAGAACAGTGCTGACATCAGGCACAACGTTATTTGTTGTCCTTTCGATCTTATTTTTTGGCGGGCAGGTCATTCATGATTTTGCGTTTGCTCTTTTTATTGGAGTAGTGGTTGGTACTTACTCATCAATTTTTGTTGCCGCACCTTTGTTAGTAGAGATCGACAAATATAAAAAGCCAAAAAAAGCTTAAATATGAGAATTATAATATCTCACCTGTAGGCCTACTCTTGTGGCTTAAGCTTATCTATCCTTAGCTGACTTTCATTTTTTATTAGCTGGCATACTAGCTAATGGCACCTTGCATCCTCGGTAATTGAGACTACTATTTAAAAGTAGCTCATCTGGACTGTTAGCTTTATAACTAATTAACCCTTTCTTGAATGCTTGCTCTACTCTCTTAATCGGGATGAACTTTATCTTCTCTTTAATTGAAGCTGGCATTTCTATTAGATCTCTTCGATTGTCATCGGGAATTAGAAGCTCTTTTATATTTGCCCTAATGGCACCGAGTGCTTTCTCCTTTAAACCCCCGATTGGAAGTAGATCTCCTCGCAAAGTTATTTCACCTGTCATTGCGATATCTTTTCGTGTCGGCCTATTTGTGATAGCAGATAACATAGCGGTCGCAATTGTTATTCCGGCTGATGGACCGTCTTTAGATATCGAACCAAGGGGGACATGGATATGTATATCATGATGATTGATAAAGTCTTCATCTATCTTCAGAGCTACTGTCCTTGAGCGGATATAAGTTAGCGCTGCTTGCGCAGATTCCTTCATTACATCACCTAGTTTACCTGTTAGAATAATTTTGCCTACACCTTTCATTAGTACTGCTTCGATGTTCATTATCTCGCCACCTACTGCAGTCCATGCGACGCCGGTTGCAACGCCGATAAAATTTCGCTCTAGCTCTGCTTCGTTAAAAAACTGTCTGGCCCCAAGTATTTTTGGAAGATTTTTAGGCGCAACAAGTTTGGGAACTTTTTTATTTAGCGCAATCAGCTTTGCTTTTTTCCTTAAGATACTCGCTATATTTTTTTCTAACATCCGTAGCCCAGCTTCTCGTGTGTATCCTTGAATAACCTCACCTATAGCCTCATCTGAAAGATGAATCCCTTTAGATTTCAACCCATGCTCTTCTAGTAGGCGAGGCATAATATGCTTTTGTGCGATACAAACTTTCTGATTTTCAGTATAGCCTGCAAGCCTTATAATCTCCATCCGATCCAAAAGTGGTGCCGAAATATTTTCTATTACATTGGCAGTCGTCACAAACATAACATCAGATAGATCAAATGGTAATCCTATATAGTGATCTACAAATTCCATGTTTTGTGCTGGATCTAACGCTTCTAGTAGCGCTGATGATGGATCGCCTCTAAAATCTGATCCTAATTTATCAATCTCATCTAGCATGATGAGTGGGTTGTTAGATTTAGACTGCTTCATAGCAAGGATAATTTTACCTGGCATTGCCCCGATATAAGTACGGCGGTGCCCTCTAATTTCTGCTTCATCGCGCACACCACCTAATGATATTCGGACAAAGTTACGATTCAAGGCTCGCGCTACTGATTGCCCTAGCGAAGTCTTTCCCACTCCAGGAGGACCAACGAGGCAGAGGATCGATCCTTTGATCTTTTTCTTCAGCTTGCGAACTGCGATATATTCAATGAACCGTTCTTTGATTTTTCCTAGACCGTAGTGATCTTGATCCAAAATCAGTTGTGCCTTGTTCAAGTCGAGATTCTCAGCTGTAAATGTTGACCATGGTAGTTCTGTCATCCATTCAAGATAAGTTCTTATGATTGTAGCTTCTGCTGATTCAGAATGCATTTTGGTAAGTCGATCTATCTGCTTGAGCGACTCTTGCTTTGCTGCTTCTGGCATATTAGCGCTAACAATCAAATCTTGGAAATGAGCTACCTCATCAGCTTTATCATCTGCATAGCCGAGCTCTTTTTGGATGACCTTCAACTGTTCGCGAAGGAAATACTCCTTTTGTGTTTTAGATAACTCATCATGGGTTGTTGCTTGAATCTTCTGTTTGACCTTCAAAAGTTCAATTTCATGCATAAGATGTTCTGATACTTTTGCAAGTCGATCAATAGGGTTTGTCATCGCTAATATTGCTTGCGCTTCATCAACTGTTAACCCGATGTTGGAGCTAACAAGATCTGCGAGTTTACCTGCCTCATCAATGTTTCGTGCGATCACCATTATATCAGGTGGTAGATGTTTCCCAAGCTCAATGATCATCTCAAGTTGGTCTCGAACAATGCTAGCGAGTGCTTCTAATTGTATCTTTTGATCAGGACCAATCTCTTGATCATGTCCTCTCTTAAATAGCTTTTGAATCTTGGCATAGCGGCAACTACCCTTTGTAGTAATTGATAGCAACTTTGCTTTCGTTAGACCTTGTACCAAGATTTTCACTCGCCCATCAGGCAACGACACCATCTTTATAATGAGTGATACAGAACCGATTGAATAAAGATCATCAATCAGAGGCTGTTCGGTATCAGGATCTTTTTGGGTCACCAACATTAACATCTTATTTTTTAATATCGCTTCATTTATTGCGTCAATCGAACTTTGGCGACTAACATAAAGTGGTAAAATCATATAAGGAAATAGCACAACATCACGAACAGGCAAGAGTGGTAATGATGCTGGAATTTTATATTTATCAGCATTATGATCACCAGGCAATTCTGCAACACTCTCGTCATTTGCATCAAATTTTTTCAATACTTTTTTAACCATAATCCCCTCTATTGGTCCTATGAACTCTTTTAATCAATATTAATAAACTAGTATTGCTTAAACTCTAGCAGCTGCTAGTTGATAATCCCTATCGACTCCCTTTGCGTACTTAGCTTAATATAGCGCTTTTCATTTGATCGACTTTGAGATTTTTAAAGGTTAGACAAAATAGGACTTTTAAAGTTTTTTTGGAGTAATTTCTAGCAAAAAATAACTTTTTATTTGCCTATAAAGTAGCACTTACTATGGGGGTAATTGATGAAGTTACTAAATTGTAACGATCATTGAATAAGAGTATTACAGTTTGGATTTCCAACTATTGGATCTTAAATATTCTAGCAATGATTCTTTAGTTTCCTGATGCCTCAATCCAAATTCAATAGTTGCCTTAACGAATCCAAATTTATTGCCGATGTCATATCTTGTTCCATCTAGTGTAACACCTAGTAACGGATGTTCAGTTAGCATGCTATTGAGTGCAGTTGTAAGTTGAATTTCACCATTTTTATCAGGGTCGGTATTTTTGATATATTCAAAAATTTCATTCTTAAAGATATATCGACCCAATATGCCAAAATTTGAAGGGGCTTTCTCTCGAGGCGGTTTCTCAACTAATGAATCAATCTTGATAATATTATCTCTCTTTTCTGTAAAGCTTGCCACTCCATATGATGAGATCATATCATCTGGTACCTCTTCTAAAGCCACTACCGATTGCGAGCTTGATTCAAAAACAGTCATTAGTTGACTGATTGCAGTTTGTTTGGTGCTGTAAAAGAGATCATCAGGCAGAATAACGGCAAATGGTTCATCGCCAACAACACCTTTGGCTTGATAGATTGCATCACCTAGTCCTCTAAACGACTTTTGTCTGATCGATACAATATTTGCTACTTGAGTCAGCTGGTTAAGATGTTCAATTTGAGTTTGATTATTTTTTGCTTGAACTAGTTCATCTAGCTCAGGATGCTTGTCGAAATGATCAATCATTGCATCCTTCCCTTTGCTCGTAATGAGAATTATCTCTTCGATGCCAGCTTTAGTTGCTTCTTCAACCGCATACTGGAGAACTGGCTTATCTACAATTGGAAGCATCTCTTTTGGAATTGACTTTGTAATTGGCAAGAAGCGTGTCCCAAATCCTGCCACAGGTAAAATAACTTTTCGAATTTTCAAAATAATCCTTTTAGCTGGTTGTTCTTTTAGGATAGCATGTCATGAATATTGTGATCAAGGATATTGTATTGGTTCTAAACTAAGAGAGTATGAAAAGTAGAATTATTCGTGATGATTTTTTGAAACGGATGGTCATAGTTGCACCAGCTAGAGCAGATCGACCAATAGTTCCAAAAGGAGCAAAAGGGAAGGCAGATTGCCCTTTTTGTGAGCAACACGAATTTATGACTCCTCCTGAATCTATTGTGGTCGGCCGAAAAGAGGATCGCCCTAATCAATCAGGTTGGCAGATTCGAGTTTTCCCCAATCTCTACCCGATCGTTTCTAACGCTTTCGAAGATAGTGGCTATGGATATCATGACCTGATCGTAGAGACACCAATCCATGATGAAAATTTTGCGATGCTCAGAGATCAAACTATTGAAAATATTTTCATTATTGTCAAAAAGCTATTTAAAACCTATAAAAAAGATCCAAAAATTCAATCGACACTCTTTTTCAAGAATCATAAAAGTCAAGCTGGGGCATCAATAGAACATCCCCATTCACAAACATTAGCAATTGCATCGAAATTACCATTAGTCGAAGCTGAGCTAAAAGAGGCTGCAAAGTTTTTCAAAAAGCGTAACTATTGCTATTTTTGTGACCAAATCAGACTATCACAATTAGAGAAGCGGATGATTGGTATAAATGATAGCTTTATCCTTTTTACACCAATCGTACAGCGATTCAGACATGAAAGCTGGATAATGCCAATAAGACATAGTAGCAGATTTGAGCTTTGCCACGACAGTGAGTTTCTAGCGCTAGCTAAGGTTTTAAAGTTTAAACTAACTCAGCTGCAAGCGTTAGAAAGTGATTGTCCATTTAATATCATCCTCTATAATGGACCAGTTAGCTTAGAGAATGATGATTGCTATCACTGGCGACTTGAAATTTTACCGAGAATTGAACGAATCGCAGCATTTGAGATAAATTCGAATATTTATATTAATAGTTTAACCTCTATAGAGTCAGCAGAGTTGTTACGAAAGGGAGTCTAATGGCAATTAAAAAGTTGCGAATCGCATTCTTAAGTAGTGAGGTTGCTCCATTTTCAAAAACAGGTGGATTAGCTGATGTTGCTGGCGCTCTTCCGGTCGAGCTTAAAAAACTAGGATACGATATTGAGATCTTTACGCCACTTTATAGGTCAATTAAAAATTCCAAAATCAAACTTTCTACTAGATCTAGTAAAGTTGCCATTCCGATTTCATCACGGATATCGGAAGGAGAATTTATCAAATTCAAGGCTGATCCGATAACAATACATTTCTTAAAATCTGATCAATATTACGATCGTGATCAACTTTATAATGATGAGCATGGAGATTATCCTGATAACTTGGAGCGGTTCGTATTTTTCTCTAAAGCAGTCTTGGCTAGATTAAAGCAGATGAAAAAGCGACCCGATATCATACACCTTAATGACTGGCACAGTTCATTGGTTCCTGTTTATCTCAAAAATAGAGTGGAAAATGATAAATTCTTTAAAAATACCAAGACTCTTCTTACTATTCATAACCTCGGCTATCAGGGTATTTTTAATCCTAAAGATTGGCATATAACAGGATTAGACTTCACACTTTTTCATCCTCTATATCTTGAATTTTATTCTATGATCAACTGTTTAAAAGCTGGAATTATCTTTTCTGATATGGTTAGCACTGTTTCTCCTAGTTATGCTATAGAGATCCAAGATAAGAAGCAAGGACATGCCTTAGAGGGAGTATTACAAGAGAAAGGAAGAAATTCTATTCTCACAGGGATCGTAAATGGGATAGATGATACTGTTTGGAATCCTGCAACTGACAGTCTGATTCCAGCTAATTTTGATAAAAATAATCTGGAAGGCAAAAAAGTATGCAAAAGAGAACTGTTATCTTACTTTGAACTTGCAGATAGTAACAGAGCTCTGATCGGAATAGTATCGAGGCTAGTTACACAAAAAGGGTTTCATCTGTTTGCTAAAATTGCAGATAAAATTTTAAAGAAAGATATAACGCTTGTTGTATTAGGTTCAGGTGAACAGTGGCTAGAAACTTTCTTTAGAGAGCTAGCTGTAGCATACCCTACAAAGGTTGGAGTGCAGATAGGTTATAATGATCAATTGGCTCACCTGATTGAAGCTGGATCTGATATGTTTCTGATGCCATCTATCTACGAGCCTTGTGGATTAAATCAGCTCTATTCGCTTGCCTATGGGACAGTCCCAATTGCAAGAGCAACGGGAGGATTAAAGGATACTATTGAAAATTTTGACCTATCAACTAACCTAGGTAATGGATTCCTATTCGATGAAGCAGACGAAAATGAGCTTTACAATGCAATTGATAGAGCCGTTACAGTTTATAATTCAGACAGGTCACTCTGGAAGAAGATTATCCTATCTGGCATGAATGCTAATCACTCCTTGCTGAACTCTGCACTACAATATTCTGATCTTTATCAGAAATTGGTAAAAGGATAAAAGATTATTGAAAATGTTTGATAAGAATGATCAAGAGTTTATTCAAGCAGTAGCGGCAATTAGACTGCCAGAATTATCTTTGCCTAAGATGCTCTCAAAAATAGTATCTAGTAGCGTATCGATCATGGCAGCTGATGCGTCAGCAATATTACTATTAGATGAAAGCAAGAAGAGACTTGTTCCTGTTGCAGCATCTGGAGTCAATGGAGCTATTGATAGGCTGGCTCAAATACCGGTGGACTTTCTTCGTTACCAGAATATGATCGGAAATCAAAATGGCATCGTAATTGAGGATAGTAGTAATAGTGGTGATTCTTTTTTTACACCATTGATAGCAGATGATGATTACAGATCGCTTCTTGTAACTACAATTTCATATAATAATGAACTGTTTGGGCTTTTATATGTTCGATCAATAGGAGAGGGTAGCTATAGTCAAAAAGATATCAAACAGCTTGAACTGATTGCAGAAAATATTAGTCATCCATTGAAGTTGGTTCTCGATATTGATCGAGTTAATGCAGAAGCTAAGCTAGTAGCAAAAGAGAATCAGTTTGCAAAAGAGCTTACTGCCATACAAGATGAAAAAGAGATCATATATAAAACGTTGGAATATCTAGTTAATGCAACCGCTGCTAAAGGAGGCTTTATTCTGCTCTTTGATCAAAACAAGAGGCTATCTATCTATAGTTATCTTGATGGGAGAGTCGATAGAGTAGAATCAGTTAGCGATTCAAGTAGAGCTTTCTTTGACGATATCATTGCCAAAGGTAAAACTGTTCGAATTGATGATATCAATGCGAGTGATAACTTATTGGAGCTAAAGAGGTTTGCAACTAGATCATTAATTGGACATCCATTGGAGTTTGAAGATTTGAAGCTAGGTCTAGTTTTACTTGTTGATAAGCAAGAAGGGTTAATAGATGCTAGCTCTTCATTTCCAAATAAGGTAGAGAATATATTACTTTTCGCTGCACAATTAACATCTTATGCGATTCATCGAACCTTGCGAAATCAAGAATTGGACGATTTATTAACTGACAATTCTAGAAGTATTCGAGAGTTGTCAATTCTATTTCAGCTATCAATGGCAACACAACGTACAATCAAACTAGATACGCTACTGAGGGTAATATTGTCATTTGTTACGGTTGGCTCTGGATTAAGATTTAATCGTGCGATTCTATTTTTACTAAATAAATCAAAGAATACTATTGAAGGAATTATAGGGATAGGTCCATCCTCAGGAGATGAGGCAGGTAAGATTTGGTTTGATCTGCAAGGGAAAACAGACGATCTTACCAGTTTTATAAGCGAGTTAATGCAGAGTGATAGTTCTGAGATAGAAGACTCAACTTTTAGCAAGCGTGCTCAATCGTTAAAGTTCCATATGTCTGACGACAATATTATTACCAGAGCTATTAAGGAGGGAAAGGCGTACAACATCAAGGGAGATGAAGATTTATCAGAGGGTGATGCAAAGCTTGTTTCTGTCTTGAATAACAATCGGTTCGCAGTGGCACCATTAGCGACAAATGATGCAACCCAAGGTCTGATTTTAGTAGACAATTTTATTAATGAAAATCCTATAACTGATTTGGATATGGAACTGTTGGTTAGATTTGTAGCATCTGCAGCGTGGGCTATCGGGAATATACAGTTAATGGAGCGATTAGCATCTGTTAATAGTAAGTTGATAAGCCTTGAAGGGCAGATGGCATATGTAGAGCGAATGTCAGCACTAGGTGAAATCTATTCAGAATTAGCTCATGAAATCAAGAATCCACTTGTTAGTCTTGGTGGGTTTGCACGTAGGTTAGAAAGGTATTACGATAATCCTCAGGAGATACGTCGCAACTCGAAAATTATCCTCAATGAAGTTGAGCGACTAGAAAAATTACTTCAATCTACGCTCGATACGTCAAAGTCAACTGTCCAATCTAATCCTAAAGTGATAAACTTGAATGAAATCGCCGAAGAGGCTGTGGAGATGTATTGGAGAGTGATTAATGAAAAGGGGATTCAGTTTCAGCTAAAACTTGCCGATAAGCCCGTTATGGTGAAAGTAGATCCAAGTCAGATGACTCAGGTGATAATTAATCTGCTCTTAAATGGAATTGATGCAATGAGCTGTATGCGACATAGTAATCTGGAAAAAAAATTGATGATCACAACTGAGCTAAATGGTAAGAATGGGCAAATTATTATACAAGATACAGGAGGAGGGGTGGCTCTGGCTGATGTAGATAAAATTTTTGATCCATTTTTTACTACTAAAAAATCAGGAACAGGATTAGGATTATCACTTTGTAAAAAAATTATTAGAATGAGCCACGGTTCATTGAAGTTAGAAAATGAGCTAGGGGTGGGCGCCGCATTTAAAATTAATATTCCAACTATTTGAGGTATCATATATGGGTTTGTTATTTTACTATTTTTTTTTAGAGTGCTAGATGACACCGATTAAGATTTTAGTTGTTGATGATGAAGAAAATATTAGGCTACTTTATAAAGAGGAGCTTTCTGAATCAGGATATATTGTAGATACTGCATCAGATGCACGCGATGCAAGTAAGATGATTCAAAAATTCAGACCGGATCTAATAACATTAGATATTAAAATGCCAGGAATGGATGGGATTGAGTTTTTGCAAAGATTCAGACAAAAAGATAAGGTAACGCCGGTGATACTTTGTACCGCTTATTCTAATTATAAAAAGGAGTTTAAGCTATTTGCATCTGAAGCTTATGTTGTCAAATCATCTAACTTAGACACGTTAAAAAAGACGATCAAAGAGGTCTTGAACGGGTCAATCACTGATAGAAATAATCAAGAAAATAGTAGTTAGGAGCAGTTTTTTTCTTACTTGCCACCAATATTGTATTTAGACCACTTACGATTTACAAGTTCAACGATATCTTGATCCATTACTATTTCATCTGGCCATTCTCTTGGATGACCTTCCTCCTTGAATTTCATAGTGGCATCAATGATTAATCGATTTTTGTAATGAATCATATCTATTTTGGGATCGACATTATTAAATAGTTTCCAGAGTGCAACAGAATAATCAGATGAGTCTACATGTGAATCGAGAATCAGGAAAATATTGATGCTGTCATGATCGCTATCAACTAACTGTTTGCCAAAATTTATACCATCTAGCGGTTCTGATTTTTTGATAGATATTATTGCCAAGCGATTTTTAAGATCGGTGTATGGTATGGTACAACTATTAACAAAATCAAGTTTAGTAGCTATACTTGAAAATAGGGTGGCATCACCGTCTAGATTATTAGGAGTAACTCCAATTTCCTCTTTAAATTTTCTTGTTGCATCGACCCCAATTTTATAACCATGATTTGCGGTTGGTGATGAATGATCCAAAACATCTAAAATACCTTTTGATAGCTGAAGGTCACTACTAATATTAATAGTAGAGAGAGCTCTTCTAGCAACTGCATTATAGTCAGCAACATTAATATCGCTATCGACAATTAGAATCATTTTAGCAAATGCCATCTGACCTGCACCCCATAATGCGCTCATAATTTTTTTAGCTTGAGCTGGGTAACGCTTATCAATGGAGACAATAACGCAGTTATGAAATACCCCCTCCCATGGAAGGTTATAATCGATGATCTCTGGGTGAATTTTTTGTAGCAGCGGTAAAAATATCCTCTCTGTTGCTTTACCCATATAACAATCTTCCATTGGTGGCTTGCCTACTATTGTCGTGACATAGATCGGATTTTTCCTGTGAGTGATCGCAGTTAAATGAAAGATTGGATATTCATCGGCCAATGAATAGTATCCTGTATGATCACCAAATGGTCCTTCAATTCTTTTTTCAGAAGGGTCAACATAACCTTCAAGTATTATTTCAGCATTTTTTGGGACCTCTAAATCGATGGTGATGCATTTAGTTAATTCGACCGGTCGATTATTGATAAATCCTGCTAATGAAAGTTCATCAACCCCCAGTGGTAAAGGAGCAGTAGCAACATAGATAATAGCAGGATCAGTCCCTA
>JBLYYQ010000107.1:0-6361 GCA_048550035.1 Nitrospinota bacterium | reverse complement strand
GGGACTAAAACGAAGACCGCTCACATTTTGAAAAATATAATTGCCTACTACCTGGGGAGAAGAAACCTCTCTAAGCCCTATTCCAATATAATTTTCAAAAATATGTGTGGGCTAATTGATGGAGCAAGCTTTCTTGATCCAAGTAGTTTACCTACCGTATATCCACCTATGTCGCACGCAGCATTAGCGAATATGAGTGTAAATACTATCAATTCACCCTGAATTTCATTATGTATAAGCGCTAGGCTTACAAGTGGAGCCGCAAGAAAAGTGATAACAAATATACTATTAAGTGCAGCTTTCATATCTCCTTTTTCACCTTTAGAGATTACGATTATAAATGCAATAGTAACTATGAGAATAACTGCTGCTAATATTATCTCGCTATCACCGCTATAAAGACTACATGCGAGGCAACTCACAGCAATATCTGTAAAGATAGGGATGATCGGCTCGTTCGCCTTGATAAAGAGCTGACTTAGTTCATGGCATGCGATCCCTATTGCAATTAGAATTGCAATCAGGAAATAGAGGTTAGGTAGAAAAAGGACTAACGGTGCTACTATAAGAGCTAAGACTACTCCACTTATGATTCGGGTCACCATATCTACAGACCCTCACTAATAAGATTGTTGGATACAAAACGACCAAAACGACGCTCCCTACTTTTAAAGGTTGCGACAGCTTGAGCTAGATCATATTTATCAAAATCGGGCCAAAGTTTGTCTGAAAAATAGAGCTCTGTATAGGCTAACTGCCAAAGTAAAAAGTTGCTTAACCGCAATTCGCCACCAGTTCTTATTAAGAGATCTGGATCTGGGATCCCTTTCATTGCGAGCTTGTTTTTAAAATAGTCTTCATCAATTTCATCCACTAAGATTAGCTCATCTTTTATATCTTGAGCAACTTTCTTAATGGCAGTTAGTATCTCCTTCCGTGCACCATAAGAGAGGGCAAGTGTTAAGATCAATCTATCATTTTTCTTTGTTGCTGCAATCGCTTCTTGGAGTAATTTAGAAATATAGCGAGGAAGTCTCTCAAGGTCGCCTATAACATTTAAGCATATAGATTGCTTCATCATAAGAGGAAGTTTCCCCTTAACAAACTCCTCTAACAGCTTCATAAGCGCACTGACTTCATATTGGGGACGCTCCCAATTTTCAGTTGAAAATGCATATAGAGTAAGGTATGGAATCGAATGTTCTAACGAAAATTCGATTGCACTCTCGACCGATTGAACACCTGCACGATGACCTAGCTCGCGTGGATAGTTTCGTTGCTTCGCCCAACGACCATTTCCATCCATGATAATTGCAATATGTTCTAATGAGACTGGAGTTCCTCCGGATTGATGCCTTGAATCGCTCTGATTCATCTTACATTGCCTGCATATCTAATCATCCTAGATCTAGGATTTCTTTTTCCTTCGCTGCTGTAATTTCATCTATCTCCTTGATAGAACTATCTAAGCTTTTTTGAATTTTATCTTGGGCAACCTTGGAAATATCAGCTGATACCTCTTTGTTTTTTTCAAACGATTTTAATTTTTCGATTCCTTCGCGTCTGATGCTACGAGCCTGCTGTTTAGTATCTTCACTTATTTTCCTTAGATATCTGCATAGCTCTTTACGGCGCTCTTCTGTTAACATTGGAACAGTCACCCTAATCATTTTCCCATCATTGTTGGGGTTAAGACCTAGATCAGAAGCTAGAATCGCTTTTTCAATAACCGCAGTCATTGGTGGCTCCCACGGTTGGATTGTGATTGTCTGTGCATCAGGCGTCGAGATGGATGCAACCTGTTTTAAGGGCACCATATTTGAATAGCTATCTACCATTATCGATTCGACCAGACTAGACGTTGCCCGACCAGTTCTAACTTCAGATAACTTTTTAGAGAGCCAGTTTACTTTACTTTTCATCTTAGCAAGCAACTCAGATAAAATTGGATCAAGTGATAGCATTTCAACCTCCGTTAACGATAGTCCCTATATTCTCTCCTGCTAATACCCTCTGAATATTCCCTTCAACATTCAGATTAAATACTATAATCGGTAATTGATTATCCATGCATAGTGATATCGCAGCAGCATCCATTATTTTTAAATTATTTTTTAAAACATCAATAAATTTAAGCTCAGAAAATCGTTTTGCATTACTATCTAACATCGGGTCTGCATTATACACGCCATCTACTTTAGTTGCCTTTAATATAACATCGGCTCCTATTTCCATTGCTCTTAAGCTTGCTGCAGTATCTGTCGTAAAGTATGGGTTGCCTGTCCCACCTGAAAATATCACTACTCGACCCTTCTCAAGATGACGGATGGCTCTTCTTCGAACATACGGTTCCGCTAATTGGTGGATATCGATTGCTGTTAACAACCTTGTATCACAATTAACCTGCTCTAGTGCATCTTGCAATGCTAGACCATTAATCATCGTTCCTAGCATCCCCATATAATCAGCTGTTGAGCGCTCAATTCCTGCTTCTGATGCGGTTGCTCCTCTGAAAATATTGCCACCTCCTACTACTACTGCTATCTGTGCACCGACCGACTTAGCATTCTTAATCTCGTTTGCTAAATGGCGTAATGCATTTACATCGATGCCCCGCTTGCCATCTGCGCAAAATGCTTCACCTGTGATTTTTAGTAATGCTCGCTGAAAAGATCGCTTTCCTTTTTGCATGAAATCTGCTCTATTCTCCTAGCTGGTATCGCAAAAATGACCGCACAACTAGTTTATCACCTAGCTCGGCTGAAACATCCTTCAAATATGACTCCACTCTCTTATCAGGATCTTTCACATACGGCTGTTTCAATAAAGTCACCTCTGAGAAATATTTGTTTAGCTTGCCTTTTACTATTTGTGGAATAATCTTGCTTGGCTTCCCAGATTCTACTGCCTGCTCTTCAAATATACGAGTCTCCTGCTTTATAATTTCATCTGCTATTTCATCTTCACTAACCGCTAATGGAGAACTAGCTGCAATGTGCATCGCAATGTTCTTCGCAACATCACCATACAATGGATTCGAACTAGCATCGTTCTCAATGCCGATCTCGACCAGAACACCAATCGAACCTCCTCCATGAACATAGCTCCCAAACAGACCAGAGCCCTTTAGTGCAGTCCGCTCTGCCCTACCTAATGTTATATTCTCGCCTACAATTTGAATCATTCCTTCAATCTTCTCTTTGACTGTCTGAGAATCAGTGGTTGAAATTGGGAGTAACTCTGATGACCCATCTGCATTCTCTAATCTACTTTTGGCAATCATAGATGCTAACTCTTGGAATTTATCATTTCGGCTTACAAAATCTGTCTCACACTTCAACTCTACGATTGATGCCGCACTCTCTGATTGTAATATTGCAATCAGACCTGCCTTCGTCGATCTGCTCGCTTTCTTGACTGCCTTGAGTGCCCCTTTTTTCTTTAAATTTTCTAAAGCTCCTTGAATATCGCCTGATGCCTCTTTGAGTGCATCCTTGCACTCCATTATCCCTGCGCCTGTTAGCTCTCTCAGCTCCTGCACCATACTTGCTGATATAGACATTCCTAAATCCTTTTATCTAGATTGTTAAACTATTTCGTTTCGTTATTTATATTGGCTTTAGCAGTCGGCTCAGAAGAGTGCTCCTCTTCGCTATCACTGCTATTGGTCTTATCGCCTGTTTTGGTAGGCTCTTCTTTTGCAGTTTCATCTGTAGCTGCCGATTTACTCTTAGCATCATCTTTCAAACCTGCAGATTCTTTACTTTTCTGATCTTGCTCTTTTAAATATTTCTTCCTTGCGGCTGCAATAACCTTGCTGGCATTATCAGTTTTTTCACTCTCTTTTTTCTCTAAAGCCTGTTTCTGTTGCTCTGCTGCCGCTGCCGCTGCTTTAATCTTATGAATCTCAGTTCCTTCTGTGATTGCATCGGCTAGACCTAATGTGATTAGCTCTACACCTCTGGCAACATCGTCATTCCCTGGAATAACATAATCTATCCCATCTGGGTCACTGTTGGTATCCACCAACGCTATCACCGGAATATTGAGCTTGCGTGCCTCGGCTAATGCGATCCTATCTTTCTTGATATCAGACATATAAACCGCATCTGGAAGTTTTCGCATCTCCTTAATTCCACCTAGGTTGAGCTCCAACTTATTTAGCTGCTTGGTTAGCTTTATTACCTCTTTCTTACTTAGCGCATCAAAAGTTCCATCTTCTGACATCCGTCGCAGCTCTTCTAATTTTTTGATAGATTTACGAACCGTCTCTATATTTGTCAACATCCCGCCTAACCATCTCTCTGTGACAAAGTATTGATTTAGCTCTGCAGCAATCTCTTTAATAATAGATTTTGTCTGCAAGCGTGTCCCAACAAAAAGAACTCGACCTCCATTGGAAGTCACCTCTTTCAAAAACTTGGCTGCCGATTCGTAGCCTTTTTGCGTCTCTTTTAAGTTGATTATATGTATCCCATTGCGTGCCGTGAATATATATCGGCTCATCTTGGGATTCCACCCCTTCGTTTGATGACCGAAATGGATTCCGGCCTTCATTAACTCTTCTAAACTTAGCTCTCTCATGTAACCTCTCTATAATGCAAGTTGAATATCATCCACCTTCTTCTTAGAACCTTAGATAACAGCATCCTATGGCTGCACCCGCATTTTTGATCCTAATCAGGATAGATCTTTTTAAACAGACTGTATTTAAACACAACCGATAACTCTTTGGCAACAGCTATTTTTATTTAACTTAACCCCTTATTCACTTGCTTATCACTGATTTCAACTATAAAACTAACTATGTTTAATATTAAAGTCGTTCACAATGCAAAACCTTGATCTGAAGATAACCAATAAAAAGCTGCTAGCAGAAGAGAAAGGGTCGATCATTAAACATTGGGCAAATCGGCTTAGAGTCGGATTGATATTTCCTAATACTTATCAGATCGGAATGAGTAATCTTGGAATTCATAAAGTTTACGAACTATTTAATAGTAGAGATGATGCACTCTGCGAACGTATATTCTTGCCTTCTACTAAGCAGCTGGAATTCCTTATTAAAAAAAAGTTACCACTTCTATCGTTTGAGACTGGAACAGAATTACGAAAGTTTGATCTGCTCGCTTTTTCATTTACAACAGAATTTGACTATCTGAACCTCCCTCTTATCTTGAAACTCGCTAATATCCCTCTTGAAAATAGGAGCAAAAATGAGCCTATTATTATTGCTGGTGGAATCGCTCCTACTATGAATCCAGAGCCGATTGCCCCATTTATGGATGCTATCTTTATAGGAGAAGGACCTTCTGATTCTTTCATTGATGCTTTGACAGAAAAAGATATCAGCGCACTTCACGATGTCGAGAGCCTATATATCCCATCTCAATATTCTATCAAATACAAAGATGACCAACTGATAGAATCTATCCAACATAATGGGGGTAATCTAAACAAAAAGGTCACACGATCTTACGATCTCTCGATTATCGAAAACCCGACAAAATCTGTTATTTTCTCACCTAACACCATCTTTGGCGATATGGCACTTATTGAAACTGGTAAAGGGTGTGGGAGGCGATGTCGATTCTGTTCATCGAGCTACTCTTATGCACCTCTTCGATTTGTAAAAAAAGTCCCACTTATCAGGGCGATCCAAACTCTACTCAAAAGTTCTGATAAGATTGGTCTAGTGGGCTCTGCTATCGGGGATTATCCAGATAAAGAAGAAGTCTTCAGATCGATTACTGATATGAATAAAAGCTTTTCAGTCTCATCTTTGATGATTGACAAAATAACCAAAAATGAACTACAGCTCTTACAAAAAGGGAGCTCATTCACCATAACAGCCGCTATTGAAGCTGGAAGTCAATCGTTACGCAATAAGATCAACAAAGATCTCTCTGATGATGATATTCTAAGAGGGGTCGATATGATCGCAAAAACTGGACCATTCAATCTCAAGTTATACTTCCTAATTGGGCTACCAGGAGAGTCTGATGCCGATATATTAGAATTAATAGCTCTAATAAAAACTATCCAAAAACGGTTTTTGAATGCCTCAAAATCACGAGGGAGAGTTGGACGACTGATAATTAGTATAGACTCATTTGTGCCAAAAGCGTTAACCCCTTTCCAATGGGAACCATTCTCTGGCAAGCCTCAGGTCAAAGCAAAGTTCAAGAAGATACGAAATGAGCTAAGGAGCTTACCTAATACGCTACTTAGGCTAGGATCTGCAAATGGAAACTACCTCCAAACATTACTCTCGATTGGAGGACGACCAGTATCAGAAATTATCAGAAAGAGTCACTATGGCAAAGTTGATTGGCAAAAGCTTGCTAATAGTTCTAACATT
>JBLYYQ010000106.1:0-8998 GCA_048550035.1 Nitrospinota bacterium | reverse complement strand
ATGGCGGAGAGAGTGGGATTCGAACCCACGGTACATTGCTGCACACACGCTTTCCAAGCGTGCGCCTTCGACCGCTCGGCCATCTCTCCTGATACAACATATCTTAGTATTACTTCTATTCTATCACTATAACTATTAAGCATAATTTCTCTTATATAATCAATAGTTTAATATGTTAATTCTTATAGATAGGCAATACCTATATCAGACTAGCATAGATTGCGAGATTATTGCAAGTTAGAAGGTAGAGCAGAGATATTCTCGTAATAAACAAACTAGCATCAACTTCCTAGTTGTTATTAACAGTTTAGCTCCTTTAATGCACCCCAGAACAGACCTACTCAAGTTGCTACTGATAGTTCTACTTATTTAAGTCAGCAATAAGAGATCGCTCAAGCTAACAATCGAAAAATGATCTAACTATATCTTGCATCTATGATCTTTCATATTGAAAATACAAAATATTGATTGCCTGCCTAAGAATTCATCTCAAGTTATTGATTTTACAATGAATCGTGCGATAGAAAAGAAGTTGTTCTCACTATTATGATTTCTTGCACTATATTACCTATAGAGTCTATCTAATCAATTTAAAAGAGACAAGGTTAGAGTGAGTTTAAATCCTAAGGAATGCCAGATTGAGCTAGGTCAACGACATGTTGTTATTGTTGATGATCTTTCTTACATCACACGAATTATGAAAAAAATGACCGAACGGCTAGGTCATAAAGCAACCACATTTAACAGTTCAATTGATACGCTTGAATATATACGATCAGGTGATGAGCAAGTAGATCTCTTGGTTACTGATATCAAGATGCCAAATATGAGTGGAGTGGAGTTGGTCAAGAATATTAGAGAGTTTGATCGAGGCTTGGAAATTATTGTTATGACCGGTTTTGGGTCGCTCGAAGCTGCGATCCAAGCAATAGTGGCAGGTACTAGTGATTTTATTACTAAACCTGTGGATGAAAAACGCTATTCACACTCAGTTAGAAGGTCACTAGAGCGGGTTGTACTCAACGAAAAGTTGATGGAGCGAACTAACCAGTTAATCCATTCTGACAAGCTAGGCTCGATCGGAGTACTTGCCACAGGAGTTGCTCATGAAATCGATAATCCAAATACATTTATCAGGAGCAACTTACAGCTACTAAAGAAGATGACTCAAAAATTAGCAACTTTAGCCAATGAAGATAATTTCGAGAATAATATTAATACAATCAGGAGTCTAGTTAGCAACAAACTTCCAATGCTGATTGATGAATCGCTTAAGGGGAGTGTGAGAATTGAGTCGATAGTAAGTAAGATTACACACTTTTCACATAAAGAGAAAATTCAGTTTGAAGAGCAAATTGATATAACTAAAGTAATAGAGAGCTCACTTAAATTAGTTAAACTCCGCTTAGGTGATGATCTTGAAATCAATATAGAGTCTAATCTGAACAGCAAGATTGCTGGGAGCTCCTCTAAGTTAGAACAGGTATTTATCAATTTACTCCTTAATGCTTCAGATTCTATCAAAGAAAAAAGTAAGAAACTGGCGATTATGAAGCAGAGTAAATATCACGGTCTGATTGAGGTTACTGTTTGTGAAAACAAGATTGCCAAAACAGATGCCACCGAAGAGAAGAAAGAGCTTATCATCAAAGTGAAAGACAACGGAGCAGGTATAGCAGCTGATAGAATCAACAGTCTGTTTGAACCATTTAATACCACCAAAGAACCAGGTAAAGGAACAGGGTTAGGTCTCTATATCTGCTTTCATATTATAAAAAGCCATAGAGGTAATATATCGGTAGAGAGTGAATATGGAAAAGGGGCATCGTTTGTCATTCAACTGCCGGTGGTTCAATAATAGATCTCTGATATATTATTACTTTTTCAAACTCTTTACCGGTTTCTTCTTTTTTGCTTTAGCTGATTCAAAGTTCCATTCCATTCCAGGTGATTTAGGATCGGTTGGAACATTCAGTTCATACTCAAACTGACCACGAAGATATTCATCCATTTTCACCGCCGCCTGCTTTGCCTGCCCCATCGCAAGAACCACTGTAGAGCCGCCTGTAATAGAATCTCCTCCACCAAATACTCCACCCTTACTTGTATGCAAGGTCTCTTTATCAACTAAGATAATTCCATACTCATTTGTAATGATATTCTTATCAGCATCTGGAATAGTAGGATTAACATTACATCCGAGCGATAAGACAACAGTATCAACCTCCTCTTCAAAGAATTTCCCTGTCCCTACAGGTCTTCGCCGTCCTGATTCATCAGGTTCGGAAAGCTCCATCTGTTCGCATCTGATTGCCTTGACAAATCCATTTTCATCACCAATAAATTCAATCGGATTACTAAGCCAATTAAAGTTGACATACTCTTGCTCGGCATGTTCTATCTCCTCAGTCCTAGCAGGTGCCTCACTTCTAGATCGTCGATAGTAGCAGGAAACTTCAGATCCTAATCGTTTTGCAGTTCGTAATACATCCATTGCAGTATTCCCTGCGCCGATGACTCCCATTTTTTTACCTTGGTAAATCGGTGTTGGCGAATTAGGGAAATTATTGGCACCCATCAAAAATATTCTAGTCAGATACTCGTTTGCAGAGTAGACACCATTCAAATTTTCACCTTTGATTCCTAACATTTTAGGCAATCCAGCACCTGTTCCGATAAAAATTGTATCAAATCCTTCATTCTCTAATAAATCGTCTAAAGTGAGTGTTCGTCCAATAATCATATTATAAACAAACTCAACGCCCATACTTTCAAGAAGCTCAATATCTGCATCAATCAGATCAAGTGGAAGCCTGAAGCGTGGTATCCCATAGACCATAACTCCGCCAGCACGGTGAAACGCTTCAAAGACTGTTACAGCATGACCTCGTTTCCTTAGCTCATAAGCAGCAGTAAGCCCAGCAGGACCTGCACCAATAACCGCAACACTCTTCCCACTATCAGGAGCAATCACCGGTAGTCGATCTAAATTATGCTCCACTTCATAATCTGCTACAAAGCGTTCCAGATTACCTATTCCGACTGGGAGTGACTTTTTGCCAACTATGCAGACTGCTTGACACTGCTTATCCTGCGGACAGACTCTACCGCATACTGCAGGTAGAAAATTTGTCTCTCGGAGCTTCCGTGCCGCCTCTGGCAATCTATTTTCTTCTATTAATTTGATAAACGCAGGGATATCAATCTCAACAGGACAGCCTGCAATGCAGTCTGGCTTAAGACATTGAATACAACGTTTAGCTTCAGTTATTGCTTCTTCTAAGCTGTAACCAGTAGGAACTTCATCCCAACTTTTAATCCGCTCATCGGCATCTAGCAACGGCATCTCTACAAACGGAATTTTCATCCTCTCTTTAGCTGAAAGGCCTTCTCTTTTACTCATAGTCTCAAACCTCTAAATAAATAATATGACATCACTCGCCAGCAATGACTTTTTCACTCTCTGCAAACATTGTTTGGCGTGTCATTAGTTCTGCGTAGTTAACCTTTTTACCATCAAAATCTGGTCCATGAAAACAGGCAAACAGTGTCTTGCCGCCTACATTAACTCGGCATGCTCCACACATTCCGGTTCCATCGACCATTATAGCATTCAACGAAACCCAAGACTCAACAGGAGTATCGGATAGCATATCAGAAACAGCTTTCATCATCGGCACAGGACCGACTGCTAACGTCATAGATACTTTTTCATTTTCCATAATCGCAGATAGCGCATGAGTTACAAACCCTTTAATACCTTTGGAACCATCATTAGTGGTAATATAAACCTCATCACAGACATCCCGTAGCCTATCTTCCATCAAGAGTAGACTCTCATTTCTTGCTCCTATTACTCCGATAACGCGATTACCTAACTTCTTGAGATCAATAGCAGTTGGAATGATTGCCCCTACACCATAGCCTCCTCCTATTAGCACCGATGTAGCATCATATTTCTTTACATGAGAGCGTTGACCGAGCGGTCCGACTAAATCGCTAAAGCTGTCACCCACCTCTTTTGATACAGCCTCTTTACTCGTAAATCCAGTACCCATGATAATGAGCTCAAGATAGCCAGCTTCACGATCCCAGCCTGCCAACGAAAGTGGCATTCGCTCTGAAGTACTATTGGGGCGGATCATTATAAATTGCCCTGCTTGAGCTTTCTTTGCTACTAATGGAGCCTCAATTTTGAAGTAATAGGTTGCAGGTGCTAGCAAACTTTTCTCCAATATTTTAAATTCTTGACTATATTTCATTATAAAACCTCTCTTAACATCTATTAATTCACAGAATGGATATCACCGTTATTAATCTTCAAAACTAAAGCTAATTATCGATAGTTCATTGTATGTATAACATGATTTATAGATAAATAGTTCAAATATTCCTTTATTTTACTTAAATTAGGTCATTAACCAATGTTAAAAACCGCCATTCCCCTCTGATTAAAGGTTATAATTGCTCTTGCCAAATGCCGATCGACAAATTGCCATTTGAGAACCACTTTCGCTTATACCAACTTCAATCCACTCTAGCTTATCGTTAAGATCTACTAAAGATCTCTTCAGCTCGTTACATAAATAGAGTGCCAGATACTCAGCAGTCGTTGCTTTGATAGGTAAAAACTTGACTTCAGCAATTGGAAAAATGTATCGCCGACCTTTAATTAACACTTCAACTTCTTCATCACTAATATTGTATTGATACCTCTGATCTAACTTTGCAAGTAGTATGAAGTGATCTAATGCGTTGCAAATGGCTCTGACTTTTGGGTTGAGGTCGTTAAAATCTATTAGAACACCATTGACGTTAGGACTCCCTGCAATCTCTAACGATAGAAGATAGCTATGTCCATGTAATCGTTCACACTTATTCATATCGTATAGGAAATGTGCTGCCGCAAAGTTATGGTCAGCCCTAGAAGTCTTGATCCTAATTGAGTTCATCTACTTCTTTAACCTCTGCCTCAACCTCCTTGGCCAATTCAAATTTCTTAACTAAAATAGGAGGATTATCTTTAGAAAACTCTACGATTTTCTTCTTTTTAACCGTAAGATAATAGAGCTCTTTTTCTGCATCACCTGTCGGGCCAATAGAGGTTATACCTGTGACTCCAGCATACTCTTTCAAGTTTGATAGGTAATCTGTTAGCGCACGCCTCGACTTTGCTCCTCGTATAACACCTTCTAAAACAATCTTCATAGCATCATAGCTTTGCGCTGCTAGCCTAGTAGGATTTGTTCCAAATGCTAGCTTATACTTCCTTACAAACTCATTTACCTCTTTACGATTAGAGTCTGGGAAAAAACTATCAACAAATATTACACCTTCAGTGAATCGCTCCCCTATTTTAATAAACTCATAATCATTAGATGAGCGGCTAACAAACTTTGCAACATTATTGATATTATAAAATGAGATCTGTGGCATGATCAAACCTGTCTTATCATATGGACCAATCACAAATAGTGCATCATAATTTTCAACTAGACCTGGCTGAAAACTATCTTTTGTGAACTCCCCTGCTTCATATGCAAAGACCTGAGGTGTTGATCGTTTCGCATTAAACTTAGTTGCTAATCGTTTATTAAGTAATTCAATGTCAACGCTTGATGCGTCACTATCTTCCTCATCCTCTCTGGGATTTTCTTTCAATAATAGTTTAAACTCATCTAAAATAATGCTACGAATTTCTGAATCTTTCATCCCACCGATCGCTCTGATCTGCTTTGAGAAATCGGTCTGGTCCATCTCAAACGACTCTATAGCAGCAACCTCACCTCCACTCGATTCAATAAACGCTCGAAAATAGGCGGTAAGGCGGGCGCTAGCTGAGTGATCTAAATATATGATCGCAATACGCTTTAAGCCCATCTGATTTAATACTAGGCTACTTAATTTCTTAGCTTCCATACTATCTAATATCCCATTTCTAAACAGCCATGGTGAGATAGAGGCTAAACCTTCTTGTGATGCTGATGGTGACAAGAATGGAATACAACTAGACTTACTTACTTTCGATACCAGACTAAGTGCAGTAGAGTATGCCGGTCCAACTATCCCAACTACATCTTGATCAGTCGCTAAACTCTCACTCTCCTCAAATGCACGTGCAGGGTCGCCTCTTGAGTCTTTGATGACGATTTTTATATTTTGGTCCATTATCAAATCATTGTAATCATAAGTTGCAAGCTGGATCCCGTGCATCAACTCTCGACCTATATCACCGCTAGAACCACTAACTGGAATAACAACTCCAATTTTGGGAGCATCTGATCTGAATTGCTCACTGTTTTCATTGCATCCTTCTTGATCTATAGAGCGAGTCGGCTCAAACTGTGCTGCATAAAGCTGTTTTACTTCTTCTAATTCATCTTGCAAATCACGTCGTTCATAGATACTAAAAAGCTCTTTAAACGCATATTGAGCTCCCCACTTGTTAGGATACGATTCTGTGATCTCCTTGAGTTGATCGTCAGTTAAGAAATTCTTGTAAAGATTCAGTAGTTTCGATCTAGAGTTAGTAACCAAGTTCTCATCTACTGCGAGCAGGTCTGTCGTAAGATATTGTAATGCTGCTTCATGGTACTCATGGTTCTTCTCGGCAAGTAATCCACGATAATAGGTAATATATGCTCGCAATCTAGTCTCATCTGTTTTGCTTGCACTAATGGTAAATAGCTCAGCCGCCTTATCATATTTTAAGAGAATGTAATGACATATCCCAAGATTAATTATCGACTCAACTGATAAATTCGGAGCTGTATCAATCTCGGCAGCTTTAAGAAAATAGTCTGCCGCCAAGCGATAGCGCTCCATCTCAAAGAGTGCTATTCCTGCTTTAAAAATGGCATATCCTACATAAGCATTATCGACTAGCTCGCGATTAACAAACTCGGCAAATCGTTGATATGACGCTTGGTAGTTGCCCCTATTAAACAAATCCTCTCCATCATCGTACAACTGATAACCACTCTGCGGAACCTTGAGCGTTGATCTTACATATGGATGTTGATTGGATTTTATAGGTTTTGTTATTTCTTTTTCTGTCGCAGTAATTTCGATCTTCTTGTCAGGAGCAACTGTCATACAAGATACAACAAACAACAAGGTTGCCAAAACAGACATGAACGCTATATTTTTAAGCGTTTTGATTATCATCTAACTCTCCAATAACTTTTTCTAAACCATACTTCCTGTATTTGTAACGAAATGATCTAAATGTAATGTTTAATAGTTGCGCAGCATCTTTTTTTACCCCCGATGATTTACGCAAGGCATCTATCATTAACTTTTTCTCAACATCCCGAACTACTTCATCAAAATCAATTGAATCAGACTGATTAGTATCTATACTTTTTGCAATATTCAACTTAGTACTCTCGTTAACAATACTGCTAGGTAGAGCATCTACATCTATAAACTCTTTATTAGTCAAAACTACTGCCCGCTCAATAACATTCTCTAGTTCACGAACGTTACCTTTCCAATAGTGACCCTCTAAAAGAGACATCGCCTCACTTGAAATTGATGATATATTTTTCATATTCTCTTTGGCATATCTCTCCACAAACCGAGATGCAAGTAATGGTATATCCTCAGTTCGCTCTCGTAGCGGTGGGATGGAAAGAGAGATAATATTAAGCCGATAGTAAAAATCCTCACGAAATAGGCCATCTTCTATTTTCTGATTCAAATTTTGGTTGGTCGCCGCTATAAACCGAACATCAACCGAGATATCCTTTGTTCCACCAACCCGCTTAAACTCTCGCTCTTGCAAGACTCTAAGAAGCTTAACCTGTACACTTAAAGGTGCATCACCAACTTCATCCAAAAAAAAGGTACCCTTATCTGATAGCTCAAGCAACCCTTTCTTATCATTATATGCTCCGGTAAAAGCACCTTTCTTATGACCAAACAGTTCAGTTTCCAACAATCCTTCTGGCATTGCACCACAATTGATAGAGTAAAATGGCTTGCTTGCTCGATCAGAAAAATGACAGATCGCTTTTGCGACTAGTTCCTTACCGGTCCCAGACTCTCCTCTTATCAATATATTCGATCGACTAGATGCAACTTTCTTGATCATCTTAAAAAGCTCGACCATCTTATAGTTGCGACCAAATAGATCACCTAAACTATACTGATCGGCAACCTCCTCTTTTAACCGTGTCAGTTCCATTCGATCCGTCCGCTGCTCTAATGCTTTCTGGATCAGAATCTTGACTTCCTCAACCTTGAACGGTTTAGTAATATAATAATATGCTCCATTTTTCATCGCCTCTATAACGTTGTCAGTTGATACAAACGCAGTCATCATAATAACCGGTACCTCGCGGTCAATTTCCATTGACCTAGAGAGAACTTCCATCCCACCAGCCTTTGGCATGCTTATATCGGTTATTACTAGATCAATCGACTGACCCTTGATAATGGATATCGCCTCCTCTGCGCTTTTAGCGGTTAGGACATCATATCCTTCTTCTGCTAGCATTATTTCGAATAGTTCAATGATGCTACTTTGGTCATCTGCGACTAGAATCCTGCTCATATCTGCAATTTCAAACTTTCATCTTTAATGATTTAGGTATAATATCAAAATATCAACTATATGTTTAGCTTTGTTTTGGGAATTTGCCTCTCCCCTGCTAAAGATATATATTGCTATCTTGTAAGATATTATATAACTTGCATGATAGCGAAATTGATTTATATTATATTAGCAAGCATAAGGTAATTAATATGGCAACTTCAATATCAGCACAACGTGGTTCAGAGCGAAAATCATCGTTCAAGACAAATGTCAGTAAAGATTCAGGAGAAGTCTTAGGAAAGCTCCTCGTCAAAGATGGTCAAGTAACTAGGTCACAATTGTCAGCGGCAGAAGATCTGCAAAAAAAATTGCCTCAGACGATGCCAATCGGAATGCTCTTTATACATCTTCAATATATTGATGAAGATTCATTGATAAAATTTGTATCAAGGCATCTTT
>JBLYYQ010000105.1:0-14774 GCA_048550035.1 Nitrospinota bacterium | reverse complement strand
TCGAAGTTGACGACTTGCAGACTGTGGAGGATCTCCTCGAAGACGAGACCAACCTTCACGATAGTAGATGCTACCCGTGTTTTAATGCGCAATGGACCAACCGGTGGCTCCTTAGATGATGTTTTGAATGCAAATCTCATTGCGATTGGATTCGATGAGGTTGCACTAGATTCGTTTGGGTTATCGATACTAGGAGTGGAGCCAGAAACTGTAGGGTATATGAGACTAGCCAATCAATATAAACTAGGAAATATTCATTATAAGAGTGGCTCATTTGATGAAATATCAACTTAAATGATGAATATTCTTTTCACTTATTTTGGCTCGTTAAAAAATATAAGAATTATCTGGTCCATCTTTTTTATCGGACTCTTTTTTTTATTAATCTACCTTGCTGATTTTAGTCGGCTAAAAGGATATGAGATTGCGCTATTTTTACTTATTGATCCATTAGTTTGGCTCTCAGGGCTACTTACCAGCTTTACAGTTTATAACTTGCTCTGGTTAGCGCTATTAATAATAATTCCGACACTCTTTTTAGGGCGATTTTTCTGTTCATGGATATGTCCACTTGGGATATTGAATCAGTGGTTTGGAGCCTTACTAATTAAGCGATCACTCAAAGAGAATTATCAGCTCAATAGTTATCAAAAGATTTACAGAGTTAAGTATTATATTTTAACTATTCTTCTTATATTTGCACTCCTTGGCTCAAACCAGATAGGGCTATTTGATCCTATCGTAACGATATTTAGAGCAAGTTCGCTTGCACTATATCCTGTTGCTGGCAAGATTGGCTTTCCAATTTATAATTCAATACCGATTTACTTAGGGGTATCTCTAATTGGGATACTCTTTATTTTAATTATATTTGCAAATAGATTTGTCCCTAGATTTTATTGTAGAACATTATGTCCACTAGGAGGATTGTTAGGGCTATTATCTTATAAAGCGCCTTATCGGATTCGCCGTGATATTGATCTTTGTATTGATTGTGATCACTGTTTGAAATCATGTCAAGGTGCATCAGACCCGCATTCAGAACATAGAGTTACAGAGTGCCATTTATGTATGAACTGTATTAGCGATTGCCCTACTAATGCACTTGAATATCGCCTGCCAGAAAATAGAGTATTAGCTCAAAAGCCGTTTGATATTAATAGGCGTAGATTATTAGAGGTAGCTATGATGAGTGCTATCTTCGTCCCTACAATGAAAAGTGCAATCAGTGCAGAGAGTGAGTCACAACATAATGTTATTAGACCGCCTGGTTCGATTAATGAACAAGATTTCCTTAAGCGATGTATTAAATGTTCTGCTTGCATGAGGGTTTGTCCTACTAATGCACTCCACCCTGCATTATTGGAGTCAGGTGTTGAAGGTCTCTGGACTCCTATAATGATTAATAAGATAGGATACTGTGAACATCATTGTGTCTTATGCTCACAAGTCTGCCCAACAGGTGCAATCAAAGCTATTACAGTAAGCGAGAAAGTAGGGAGTAAGAGTAAGGATCCTATCAAGATTGGGACAGCTTTTTTTGATAAAGGTCGATGCCTTCCTTGGGCTATGGATGTTGAGTGCATTGTATGTGAAGAGGTCTGTCCTACTACTCCAAAAGCAATCTGGTATCGTGAGACAACCGTTACAACAAGAGAGAATAAGATTAAAAAGCTCAAGCGACCATATCTTGACCCTACTCTTTGCATTGGATGTGGAATATGTGAGAATAAATGTCCTGTTAGTGATCTACCTGCAGTTAGAGTTAGCTCAATTGGCGAAACAAGGTCTAAAGAGAATCTTATGATTTTGAAGTAGCTGTTCTATGCCGATAAGCTAGATACGAGAAGCCAAGATTTAGCTACTTTGAGGTTTAGTAAATTATTGCAATGCTAAAAAAGATATTGAGCTCTTTATATCTCTATCAATAAATTTCGATTTACCAGATTTCGCAAACTTAGAGTCCACCTGTTATTTCATAAGTTGCGCCAGTTATATAGCTAGATTCTTTTGCTGCTAAAAAGAGGACAACTCTGGCAACTTCAGCTGCTTGACCAAACCGTTTAAGTGGGATCATCTCAAGATATTTCTTGGATAAATCGGCACTAAGATCTGAAATCAAATCTGTTTCTATGAATCCAGGTGAAACAGCATTGACTGTGATATTTCGTTTTGCAAGCTCCTTTGATAACGATTTTGTCAACGCAACTTGACCTGCTTTACTTGCTGCATAATTCGCTTGACCTGCGAACCCTAAATTACCGATAGGAGATGTTAAATGAATTATTCGACCATACCGCTTCTTTAACATTATTTTGACCGCAAGCTTTGATACATTAAATGAACCAGATAGATTTGTCGCGATAACTTTCTCCCAATTATCTGTTGGCATCAATCCTACCACTGAATCAAGACGAATCCCGGCACTGTTAACTAATATATCTAAGCTATCATGCTCTTTTGCATATCTATTAAAAAACTGTTCTGATGAACTGTAAGATCCGATATCAACTTTTGCTATCGTTAATCTATTTTGATTGTCGATATCATTTTTAAAACTTTCGGCACTTTCATCGTTCGCATTATAGAGAGCACAAACATTAGCTCCTTCCTTTATAAAAGATTCTGAAATAGCCCTCCCGATTCCTCTTGTTCCACCTGTCACTATAACATTATGACCTTCAAAACTTTTCATATCAGATTCCTTATTAAAGTTAGCTTAAGTATTTATCAACATCGTTTGCCACGATCACTCCATAGTTGGCAGCACCAAGCCAGCCAGACATGATTATAGCAACAGAGCCTGTATGAAATAGGCCACCTAATTCTGATGAGAGATTACGGCTGATTTCTAACCCTTCAAACTTTGTTCCAAATGATGAACCTCCCTGATGGAGTGTATAACGTTCAAAGGTTCTAGGGGTTGCTACTTCTACATAGTCAACTAGCTTTTCAATGTCAGGGATATATCCTGCTAGGTCTTCTAATGTATCTGCTGCTAACTCTTTTTTCTCCTGCTTATACTCATCCTTTGACAAATTTACCCAATCCTCATACCTTGCATTAGAGGAAGCAACTATTGAGGTAAGATGATAGTTATCCCGAAGTGTCGGATAGTAAATTGAGTAGGTCCGCGAGGTTATTTTTTTTGCGAGCATTAAATCTGAACTATATTGGGGAGCAGTTGATTTGAAAATAAGATCTCCCATATAATCTAACTCTACATCCTTCTTTAACCCGATATAGACTTGGCATGAGCTTGAGTTTATTCTAACATTCTTTATCTTAGTTAAGAAAGTCGGGCTAAATTTTGAGCTATCAACCATTTCAAGTAAGGTTGTTTTAAGGTTTGCGTTCGAGACAACTGATTTTGTCTTTATTATCTGACCATTGATTTTTATGCCAGCTACTTTGCTATCCTTATCGAGAATAATCTCTTCGGCTAACGCATTTACACGAATATCGACACTGTTTTTAATCAGCTCAGATTCTAACAATTTGATAAATAAATCAGTGCCACCTTTAAATGTAAATACTCCTTTATCCATGAAATTTGAAAAAACTATTCCATAACTGATGGCTGGGTCATCTAAAGTAGATCCATTTGCATAAGTTATAGGCTCCATTAGTAGACGGACAATATCATTACGGTCACCAAAGAAGTCTCTGAGCAGTTCACCGGTACTCTGTTGGTCATTATCAAAAAATTTCATATTTTTTGTATGTTCAAAGAATTTCAACACCAGTTCATGGTCAACTTGAAACTTTTCAACTAGCAGTGTGATAAAGTCTTTTCTATCGTAGGTGGTGGTGAGGTTAAACTGAGGATTATCAAAGCGGATACCTTTTAATGGTATAATACGATTTGATATCTCTTTGCTCCAATATTTCCTAACAGTCTTAACCATTCCAGCAGGGAATCCATGAAGTGAAACATCAAAGATATGCTTCTTACGTTTAAACCATGTAGCTAGTCCACCTAGTTTTTTATGTTGCTCAACTAAGAGTACAGAGTGCCCAAACTGCGCTAACCTATTAGCACATGTTAACCCGCCGAGTCCACCACCTATTACGACGGTGTCATATTCTGCCTTGAGATCTTTTAATTTTTTCACAATTTATTTAGCCTATAATATTTTATTTGCCATTATCACACCTGATAGCATTGCACCGATAATACCGAGATAGCCTTGATCAGTCCCTATATAATAAAGATTTGGGATCAAACTTAGACCATCAAACTGTTTATAGGGCGATCCGTAGACTGCACCATTGATATGACCTGTAAACTTCTCTACTGTAACAGGTGTGAATGAGTCGGTATAGCTAATATGATCTTTAATATCTATTGAATGCCTCGCAAGCTCATTGATAGTTTTTGATTCGTAATGTTTCTTCATATCTCGATAGTTGGAACGCTCAAGAGTAGACCATTTATTATAAGATGCAATATTTGTTATCCTTGCAAATTTTCGCTCATCTCCTGCGTAATCTTTACTGTAATCAAAATTGTCAGGGAAAGAGATAACTCCGCTACTTTGATCTACATAATCATCTGGAACTTGATATGAAAATATATCGTTATTTGAATAGAATATTGTCGATACATCTTCACCTAGCATCGATGGAGTTTTATCCAAAATATGTATGGTCTCCATAAAGCTTATAGAGCCAGCTTCAATCTTTAATGCAGGATCATTCTCACTTTTTAAAATGTCAGATAATTTCATAGTCTCAAATCGACCGATTGATGATAATATCGCATCTGCCTCAAACCGTTGACCAGCTGTAGTTACTACTCCGGTTGCTTTATTATCTTTAGTTTCAATATGTGCAACAGACTCTTTTAATCTTACGTCAACATGACTTTCTTCTAGGCGTCTCTTAATAATATCAATAATATGGGTCATCCCACCTTCAGGTCGCCCGAGTCCTTCGTAAAATATAGATTTGAATATGATTACAAATGAGGTGAAATCTATATCATTTTCTTCTGGTGAACCGTACAGTAGGACAGGTAAGAAGAGTAAGTTTAACAATCTTTCATCACTTATTACCTTGCGAACCATCTGTTTTGCACTGATCTTTGGATTGTCAAGCTTATCTTCGTCAAAGCTATCTATCATCACGAGCAGTCTGTTAAAGTTATCAATTTGGGGAGGAAAATGTCTGCTGATTGACTCTTTTAATGAATCTAATGAATTTTCAAATCGGAGTGAAATATCGTTGAGTATGATTTTACTATACTTCTGTTTTACTAATCGAAGTTCATCAAAATCTAAGCGAAGATATCGGACAAGTTTTTTCAGTGGTCTAGATTTATCTGATCTAGGATCAAATCCTGTTATATTATGTAGCCCGACATCAATTACTATCCCTTTTCGGTTGTAGATAGAGTTTAGACCGCCGATCTGCCGATGCCGTTCTAGGAGAAGTACTTTTTTTCCGAAGTGGCCAAGTCTAATAGACGCAGCTAAGCCAGAAAGACCGGCTCCTATTATTATGGCATCGTATTTCAATTTTGTGCAAATTCAAGCTCAAAGGTTGGCTGAATATATGATCGAATTAATTGGAGTTTAACCATTTTGCATAAGTGGTTCCAGATATTCTACAGTGCTATCTAATGTTTCTAATTTTACATAATCTTGCTCAGGAACTTCGACACTATACTGTTTTCGCAGTTCCATTACGATATCTAGAAAATCCATAGAGTCTAGCTCCAATTGATCACGAAGGGGTTCATCTAAGGCTATCTTACTTAGATCTTCATCAGGCAGGATTTCACTAATTATATCTATCACCGCCTCTTTGATACTCTCTCTCGTCATCTACATACCTCATAAATTAATTAAATATTTCTTTGGCAAGTTTATCAGATTTCATATCGTTTCACAATAACGACAGAATTTATCCCCAGCATACCAAAGGAATTATTCAATATAAAGTTAACTTTATCAACTTTCTTATATTTCCCGACTGTCAAACCTCTGATTTTGCATTCTGGATCGATATTGTCAATATTGATTGTTGGGTGAACCTTATTATCGGTAAATGAGCTTAGATTGCCAGCTAGCTCAAGAGCTCCCGCAGCACCCATTGTATGGCCTATAAAACTTTTTGTATTGTTAACTGAAGTCGTGCAACCATCAAAAACAGTACTAATTGCTTGGCATTCAAACTCATCACCTTGTTTTGTGCCAGTTCCGTGAGTATTGATAATATCAATATCATCAGGATTAATATTTGCCATCTTCATTGCCTTTTGCATACATTCTGCCTGCCTATGAGGGTTAGGCAAAACAAGATCGGTTGCATCTGAATTAGATGCCCAGCCTACTAATTCACCATAAATTTTTGCACCACGCAGTAGAGCATCATCTAATCTTTCAAGTGTAAATAGTGCTCCACCTTCAGATACCACTACCCCATTTCGATTTATATCGAAAGGACGGGACGCAGCCGTTGGATCTTCATGCGATGCCAATGCACCTTGCGCTGCAAATGACGCAAATACTCCAAATGAGCGAATACTTTCAGAAACACCTCCTCCGATGGCTAAATCAACTTCGCCAAGCTTTAACATCTGAGCTGCATAGATTAGCCCTATGTTGCCAGCAGCACAAGCAGCACCTAAACAAAGATGTGGTCCAGTTATGTTGAGATTCAGAGTCACCTCTCCTGCAGGATTATTTGCTACTGTCCTAGGGTTATGATGATGTGTCCAGAACTTTAGATCATTATTGTATTCTGATAACGACCATACCTCATTTTCAGTTTCGACTGTTCCATGCTCTGTTATTCCGACGAATACACCAATTTTCGAACGATCAATTGACTTAATTGGGATATTTGAGTCTAAAATTGCTTCATTGGCAGCATAAATTGCAATTGATCCTGCTCTAGTACCTCGTCTTAGCTCTTTTTTACTCTGGTACCTGTTTGGGTCGAAATTGCATACCCCCGCAGGGACTTTCCCTATATGGCGAGTAGTAAAATCAACTATCCCTGATTTACCTGCTAAGAGTGCAGCGCGATATTCTTGCAGATTATTACCATTTGGGGCGCTAAGACCTACTCCTGTTATCACAATTCTCATATTATTTTACTATCTCAAGTCTAAAAAAGTCTAATTCTAAAACGATTAGAGATTTTTAGCAATAGTTTGTAAATATCTAATTCAATGAATAGCACTCTAGCTATCTGTCGGAAGCCATGAGGGGAGTGCATCTAGCTGAAGGAAGTTATGGAAAAGATCATTTTTTTCATCTCTTAAATATTTCCTCAGACCTGCAAATGCTACCATTTCGCCATTATCCTGACATAGCATCGTTGATGGGATCAAGAGTTTTATACTGTATTCTGATGCTAGATTTGCAAATTTTGATCTTAAAGGGCCATTACATGCAACCCCACCTGTTATTCCAACAGTTGCCGGCCTATATTTTTCGATAGCAAGCTTAACTTTCCTATAAAGTGCTTCAACTACCGATTCTTGAAATGAAGCGGCAATGTCACCTATTACCTCTTGATCTTTATTCAATCTATTGAAGAGATTTTTTGTCGCAGTCTTTGGACCTGAAAAGGAGAAATCAAAGCTACTATCATCTAATGCAATCGGGATTTTATATTTCGCAATTGAACCACTAGCTAGCTTTTCAATCGCAGGACCACCAGGGTAACCTAATCCTAACAATCTTGCTACCTTATCAAATGCCTCACCAGCTGCATCATCTCTAGAGCCACCTATCCTGAACATTTTATCAAAACTTTGCTTTAGGTATAATTCTGTATGCCCGCCTGATACTACTAAAAAAAGTATCGGAAATGAAATCGTAGATTGCCCAATTAATGCAGATTCCATATGTGCTTCAATATGATTGACTCCCACTAGTGGAATATTTAGTCCCCACGCTAACGATTTTGCGTATGACAATCCTACAAGCAAAGAACCAACCAATCCAGGGCCTTGCGTCACAGCAACTAAATCTAAATCAGTTAGCTTCAAATTTGCAGCATCCAAAGTCAAAGAGATTACTTCAGGGAGCCGTTCTACATGCGCGCGACCTGCAATCTCAGGAACAATCCCTCCAAATTTAGAATGGATCGGAATTTGGCTATCGATAATTGATGCTAAACGGTTATCAGACCGATCTATTATTGCAACGGCCGTTTCGTCACATGA
Organism: Nitrospinota bacterium; assembly: GCA_048550035.1. Classification (GTDB taxonomy): domain Bacteria; phylum Nitrospinota_A; class UBA7883; order UBA7883; family JBLYYQ01; genus JBLYYQ01. The sequence continues at coordinate 6,592 of JBLYYQ010000105.1, read as the reverse complement.
GGTCTCTATCCCTAATGTTGTTAATTTCTTATTCATACTACTATCATACAGTTTTATCCGTTTACTTATAAGGTTAACTTTGTTATAGTTTAAATTTTATTGAAATTTTGATGATTCTATTTTTAGAGCTACTAGTTTTAGCGATTATTCTTTTTATAATCAGTTATCCTATCTTTAAAGATCAGGGTGGTTTAAAAAGAAGCAATATTGCTGACCGATGTGAAACAGACCTATATGATCTTGAGATATTAAACCGATCAATCTTTGATCTTGAATATGACTACTTATCAGGCAAGGTGGTAAAGAGTGATTATATTGATCTGAAAGATAACTTAACTAATGATGCAAAACTTGCTGTTGAATCTGTCAAACAGTCTTGTCAACATCTGATTGATAATAGCCCTGTCAATGCTAATTACTGCACTGATTGCGGTGCAAAAGTAGGTCTAGATCATAAATTCTGCTCATCTTGTGGACTTGCAATTAATAATTAAACTTACTTCAATGGCACTGATTTATATTAGATTTTGCTAATTTAAGTAATCTAAATCCTGTTTTGAGCCTCTTTTTTATTAACTTTAGTTAACATAATGGAGAGATCTTTCCCTTTACGATCTGTAAAGATGCCAATAAGAAAGATGCCTCCTTTGCCCCAGATTAGAACTTTATTTACATCCTTTTCAGATTGACCTGCCTCTAGTTGAAACCCATGCTTTTTCATATTTTTGGATAGTAGATCTTGAGCCTCTTTTAGTGGCATTGAAGCTGTAAAAGTATATCTGATAGTACTACCCAGACTGTTTGAAACATCTTTTAGTATGAAGCTAGGAGGGATAAGTTGCAAGATAGGATCCTCAAGGCTAGCCTGAGCTGTTGTCACCTTTTTAGCGGCAATTGTTTTAGGGGCGGAAGGTTTGGGTTGGGCAGTACTTTTTTTGTCGCATGCTAAAGCAAATAGCCCAATCATAGCAATGATTACAACGCTAGCAACTTTCATGACTCATCATCCATAATAGATTTGTATACTTTTAACTCTCTTCCAATCATCTCGATTTTACCATCAGCTTCTAATGCTTTAAAAACTCGAAATACAGTCTTCTCAGATATCGCAAGTTCTTGTGAGATGTTAATATAGGTTGGACGCTTTTGAATATGGAAATAATCATCTTGCTCTTTTCCTTCAATCTTCGCTAGTGAATAGATAAAATCAGCTACTCGATCTGTTGCATCCATTGCTCCTAATCGCTCAATAGTTCGATTTGCGCTTATTAACCGTTCGATCAGAACATTAGTAAGATTAAGTCCAATCTGTGGGAAAGTTCTCATAAACTCTATGAAATCGGTATTAGATATTTTGATTAATTTTGAATCGTTGAGTGCAATTGCAGTTGCAGTCCGCTCTTTATTGGAGAAGAGATTGAGTTCTCCTACAATATCACCTTCTAGCAATTTATATACGATAATTTCTTTACCACTCTTACTGTCTATTGATACTTGTAACATTCCAGACTCAATCACAAATATATAGTTTGCACTCTCCTCTCGATACAGTAGAGGAGTCCCTTTTTTAAGACTAACAATGGTAGATTTCTTCTTAATCAACCCCTGATCAAATATCGAAATTTGATCAAAGATTTTAACATGTGTCAGAGTTTTGCTCATCTTAGATAGTATAATAGCAAAGTTTAAGTTAAGTTGACCTATATTTTCAGCTAGATGAGTAAAAGCATAGCAATTTACCTCTGAAAGTTGTATTTTGGTCAAAGTTAAAGAGAGAGTTTTTTACTATCGGCATAGATAGATAATGGTTGCCGGGGTGGCGAAATTGGTAGACGCGCATGATTCAGGGTCATGTAAGTGAAAGCTTGTGGGGGTTCAACTCCCCCCCTCGGCACCAATTATTTAGGGTAAAGCTTATTATCAAAAAGTATAAAAATTAAGTTGCTTTGACATCAAGAACAAATTTCAATATTATTAATAAGCCAAACGATAAAAGAAAATTAGGGGATTATGGATCGTAATATAGCAAGCTTAATTGAGACTCAAAAATTAGACGCTGACATTTCAAGGAAGTCTGCATTGTTAGCCAAAATCCCTATGGAGGTAGCGAATCTACAGGGAAATTTAGATACTGCGAAGAAGAATCTTGCAGATTTCATACTCAAACAGACAGAAGAGATCTCACTGCAGCGTAGCTTAGAGCTGGATGTAGAGTCGCTCAAAGCGAAGATTGCAGCCGACAAAAAGAAACTTCTCCAGATCAAGACGAATGTTGAATATCGAGCTATATTAAGAGAGCTTGAAGGTTATGAGAAGCAGATCGCTAAGTTAGAAGATGAGCAGCTACAGTTGATGGAGGCTACCGAATTACGAAGTGGGGGCAATAAAGAGTTAGAATCTCTAGTTAAAGTTGAAGAGGAGAAGTTTAATAAGCTCAAAAAAGAGAAAGAACTGCTAAGCAAAGAGTTAGAATCAGAGCTTGAGATATTAAAAAATAGACGCTCAGAGATTGTGCAAGCGATTGATAATGAAATTTTTAAGCATTATGAAAAGATCTCATCAGCCCGCAATGGAGTAGGAATAGCGATGGTAGTGAAGAGGGAATGCCAAGCTTGCTTTCAGATCATTACGCAGCAGATGTTTTACGATGTAATGAGCGCAACCGAGCCTTACCGTTGTCCGCATTGTAATCGTTACATTTATTATAACGAGGAAGCAAAAGAAGAGGTAGCAGATAAATAGTTAATTGATTTTGATAAAAGATCGACAGACGATCGCTGGTATATTGCAAGATTTATCAGAGGAAAGTCCGGACTCCAAAGAGCAATAGCGCTTGCTAACAGCAAGCGGGGGTAACCTTAGGGAAAGCGCAGCAGAAAGTAAACCGCCTTTTTATAAAGGTAAGGGTGAAACGGTGAGGTAAGAGCTCACCAGCGGCAGTGGTGACATTGTCGGCTTGGCAAGCCCCGCTAGGAGCAAGGTTAAATAGGGAAGCTTAAATGAGACTTTGGTCTTATTTAGTAAGCTGCTCGCTTACAGCTTCTGGGTAGACTGCTGGAACTAACTAGCAATGGTTAGTCTAGATGAATGATCGTCAGGTTAGGAGCAATCCTAACTTACAGAATCCGGCTTACCGTCGATCTTTTATTTTTTTGGATATATATGAAACAAAAAGAGGGAATTGTCTATCTTGTTGGTGCTGGTCCTGGTGACTATGAACTGATAACAGTTAAAGGTAAGCGTCTAATTGCTGAGGCTGATCTTATTGTTCGCGATTATCTTGCACATCCTAAACTATTAGAGTTTGCCTCCACTACTACTGAAATTCTTTATGTTGGCAAACAAGGTGGCGCACATAGCAAGAGTCAAGATGAGATCAATAAGATTCTTATAGATGAATGTCTGGCTGGCAAAAAAATTGTACGCTTAAAAGGGGGCGATCCTTATATCTTTGGGCGAGGAGCTGAAGAGGTTGAAGAGCTTGTCAAAGCTGGATGCCGATTTGAAGTCGTACCGGGTGTGACTGCGGCAAGTGGTGCTACATCATATAGCGGAATACCACTTACGCATCGTGATTTTAATACTACATTAACTTTAGTCACAGGTCATGAAGATCCAACAAAAGCGAAATCTTCTATCAATTGGGGAGCGCTTGCATCGTCAGCTACCACACTTGTATTCTATATGGGGATTAAAAACCTTCCTATAATATGCAACAATCTTATGAAGGAAGGGTTAGATGGGGATACTCCGGTTGCAATTGTTAGATGGGCAACTTTGCCATATCAACAAACTATAACAGGTACGCTAAATAATATTGTTGAGATTGCAAATAGTGCAAACATTAAGCCTCCTGCTATTATTATTGTAGGGCATGTGGTTTCACTCAAGGAGAAGCTTGACTGGTATGAATCGCGGTTGCTTTTCGGCAAAAAAATTATTGTTACAAGAGCTAGAGAGCAATCATCAGAATTTGCGATGTTGTTAACTAACCTTGGTGCAGAGGCGATTGAATTCCCTACTATTGCTACTACTGAGCTTCAATCGTATAAGATCTTTGATGATGCAGTTGCTAATATGAAAGAGTTCGATTTTGTTATATTTACATCAGCCAATGGTGTTAAATATTTTCTTAAAAGAGTGAGAAGCTTAGGGTTAGATATTAGAATTTTGGCAGATAAAATACTCTGCGCGATTGGACCTAAAACTGCTGATGAACTATATAAGCTTGGACTAACTGTAGATTTGATTCCTGATGAGTATAGGGCAGAGAGGATCATAGAAGCGCTACAAGCAAAGTATACGATTGAAGGGAGTTCATTTTTGATACCAAGAGCAGCCGTTGCAAGAGACATTTTGCCTGATATGTTAACTAAACTCAAAGGAGAGGTTACTGTTGCTCCTATCTATGAGACTATTCTTCCATCAGGAGGTAAAGAAGATATTAAAGAGCTTTTCTCAAATAATGAAATCGAACTTGTAACATTTACCTCTTCATCTACTGTCACCAACTTTATCAAAATGTGGGACAATGAAGAGCAAGCAGTTGAGATATTAAAGAGTGTCAAGGTCGCATCAATTGGACCGATAACTTCCTCTACAGCTAATAAGTTTGGGATCAAACCTGACATTGAGGCTGATCAATTTACTATAGAAGGGCTAGTCGACAAGATTAAAGCAAGCTATTGCAACCCTTAAACTGCTGCTAAGGATAATTTCCTGCAACAGTTTAAGTAGCCAATTTTAATATTTCTATAGATGTTCAGGTGGAGTAAAGCCTTTAGCAGAATTAATTTCTTCTTCTAAATTTGGCTCTATAGGTTTATCGGTAACAGCTTTGATTACATCATCATAGCTGTTTGCGATATTTAACTGTTTGAATATAAAATCTAATTTTTCCTCAAGCTCTCCTTGGATTTTGGCTCTCATAGAGTAAGGTAAAGTCCAGAGCAGTTCTTTTGCTAATCCGAACCCTTTTTTTCTTGTTTTGTATATAAACTGCTCATCAGTCTGACCTTCTTTTTTCTCAGCTGCAAATTTAGTTTTTAACTTAGCGTAGATCTGATCTCTAATATCAGATGGGAAGTTACTGGAATCATAAATAATATTTTGAAATCCAGTTGCAAGATGGATTTCGCTGGTATTCATAGTTGGAAACTTATGAAAAAGTTCATCAGGTAGAGTTGATGCTCCATGTTGAACTGCCCCTGAAATCCCATACTTTGTTTTAGCTAAATGTCCAAGCTTATTTAATGTTTCAAAGTCTAGTGCAACTTCTGCAATTGAGCCATCAGGAAGTGGGACTCCTCCATGTGAAGTGCCGGTCTGAACAGAGACTTTCGATATTCCGGTATGATCTCCAAGGGTGGCTAGTGTCTTATTATACCCTTGCATATAAGCATCTAGTTCTTCTACTGTCGAGTTTTGCTCACCGACTTCCCCAATCTCACCTCCTATCGAGATGCTAATACCGTCAGGTTCAATACTACGTAGGAAGCTTGTAAGCTTTGCTGCTTCTTCATAGTTTAATTTTTGCTGCGCATCTAATGTTGGCTCTGACAGATCGACTAAAGTTGAGGTATCGATATCGATATTGTAAAAACCACCTGCAATTGCTTCTCTAATGAGATCTTTGATTGCCTGAATTTCGCTCTCTTTATCAGCTTTATATTTTTTGAGATTGACCTGAAAGTGATCACCTTGCACAAAGACTGGACCACGATATCGCTCTTTAATAGCAGCGGCAATGATGATAGTGGTAAATTCTGACGGGCGTTGAAAAGTATATTCAATTTCAGATTTGGCGATTTCGAATATGAATCCACCTGCATTGATTTTCTTTGCTGATCGAAAAATTGTGGCGGCAAAATCATAAGTCAACCCACGAATATTTATAGCTGGAACCGTGTAGCCACTTATTGAACCAGAACCGATCTCTTCGTACAAACCTTGGATCGATGCAGAAAAAACTCCTAACTTTAAACCGACAGCCTTTATTAGCCACCTAGAAAATCCTCGGACCTCATATGAGTCTGCGAAGACCCCATTATATATAAGGTTATCTAAGCTCTTTTCGATGAAATGATTCTCATCATTGACCGTTACGGTGGTATCACTAATAGAAACAGAATTTCCTACTAATTCTTTAATCTCGGCTATAGTTGTCGCTTTCATTTTTCCTCATAAATCAGCTAATATATTTTAATAGTTTAGTATAACAATATTGAAGCAAAATATTGGATATTTTTCAGATTATCAATGAAATGTTAACTAATATTGGACTCTTTTATTATACTGTTAATTGTCAGAGGCTTCGTTGGTATTAACGCGATCAACCCTCCGATTGTCATTACGACTCCCCCTAACCAGATCCATTTTACCAATGGATTGATTAACACCTTAAATGTGCCTGATTCATCATCGTTATAAGATGATAGAATTAGATATAGATCTTCTTTATATGAGTTGCGAATAGAGACCTCTGAGGTATATTGACTGCTCCTTTCACCTGACAATGAGTTCTTAAAGTGAATTTTTATTTCTGGACGCATATATCCGAGCGGCTTACCATTTTTTTCGACTAAAAAGGTGG
>JBLYYQ010000104.1:0-6553 GCA_048550035.1 Nitrospinota bacterium | reverse complement strand
TACCCTTGTAAAGTAAGTAGTATATCATAGCTAAGTTTAATTTAGATGAAATATGGAAATTAGAAACTTTTCGATTATTGCACATATAGACCATGGTAAGTCGACTTTTGCCGATAGGATCTTGGAACTAACTGGTGCATTGTCGCAACGCGACTTAAAGGAGCAATCGCTAGATACTATGGATATCGAGCGTGAGCGTGGAATAACAATCAAAGCTCAGAGTGCAAGAATAATCTATAAATCAGCAGACCAAAAAGAGTATATCTTAAATCTTATTGATACCCCAGGTCATGTCGATTTCTCATACGAGGTATCGCGTAGCCTTGCAGCTTGTGAAAGTGCTCTATTATTAGTTGATGCATCGCAAGGGATTGAAGCTCAAACATTAGCGAATGTCCACTTAGCCTTAGAACATAACCTTGTAATTATTCCTGTTATCAATAAAATCGACCTCCCTTCTGCTGATATCGATCTTGTAACGAAACAGATAGAGGATGTGATAGGTATCTCTAAAGAAGATATAATTTTGGCATCAGCAAAGGCAGGAACAGGGATTACTGAGGCACTTGAAGCTATTGTAACACGATCTCAATTTGTGAAGCGAGAGGTCGATAAACCATTAAAAGCTCTCCTGCTTGACTCTTGGTATGACCAATATCGTGGTGTAGTAGGATTGATTAAGGTGGTAGAGGGTAGTTTGAAAGTTCGAGACGATATTATTTTCATGCATTCACAATCTCGCCGTCAGGTTGATGAGGTCTCGATTCTCACACCTAAACCTATACCGGTTGATAAGCTCACCGCAGGTGAAGTAGGTATCTTTACCGCTGCTATTAGAGATATTGAAGATGCGCTAGTAGGTGATACTATCACTAGCTATCGTAATGGAACCACCGAGCGATTACCTGGATTTAAAGAGGTGAAACCGATGGTTTTTTCTGGTCTATTCCCGGTTGACAGCAGCGATTATGAATCGCTTCGTGATGCATTAGGCAAGCTCAGGTTAAACGATTATTCATTCTCATATCATCCTGAAAACTCAGATGCATTAGGGTTTGGATTTCGATGTGGATTTCTTGGGCTATTACATATGAATATTATACAAGAAAGATTAGAGAGAGAATTTGGATTAAACCTCATTACTACCGCCCCTAATGTTATATATAAAGTTAATCTTCGAACTGGAAAAACTATCTCAATTCACTCACCATCAAAGCTTCCAAATCATGGACAGATCGATTCAATAGAAGAGCCAATTATTCGGGCTAATATCATTCTCCCAGTAGAGTATCTTGGAGCTTGTATGAAGCTAATAAATGAGCGACGAGGCAAACAAGAAAAATTAGAATACCTATCACCAACTAGAATATCTTTAATCTATCTATTACCGTTAAGTGAAGTTGCACTCGATTTTTACGATCGATTAAAGACTGTCTCAAGTGGCTATGCATCAATGGATTATGAACTAGGATTCTATCAGCAAGCGAATCTTGTTAAGCTTGATCTACTTGTTAATGGCACTCCGGTCGATACCTTATCAACAATCGTTGCAAAGGAAAAAGCTCATTCATTAGGAAAAGAGCTTGCCGAGAGGATGCAAAAACTTATTCCGAGGCAGATGTTTGATATTATAATACAGGCTTCTATTGGTGGAAAAATTGTAGCTAGGACAACAGTAAAAGCACTCCGAAAAAATGTGCTTGCCAAATGTTATGGTGGAGATGTGACAAGAAAACGAAAACTATTAGAAAAGCAAAAAGAAGGTAAAAAAAGAATGAAAACTGTTGGAAGAGTCGATATCCCACAAGAGGCATTTCTCGCAATGTTGAAAAGCAATATTTAAACTGTTGTTTATGATATAATCTAAGCTAGCTTTTATTATTGCAGGAGCAATCGATGTTTAAAATTTTTAATAGCCGTGGTTCTATCTTTAATGAATCATTAAAGATTATAATAGTGGCGATAGCATTAGCAGTTTTATTTAGGACATTTGTAGCACAGGCGTTTAAGATTCCATCAGAATCTATGATGGAGACTCTTTTAGTTGGCGACCATCTGCTAATCGATAAATTAATTTATCGATTCAAAGAGCCAAAACGGCACGATATTGTCGTGTTTAACTATCCTAAAGATCCAGATATAATCTTTATCAAACGGTTAATCGGACTACCAGGTGATGAGATCTCGATTGTCGGAGAGCAGGTATATGTTAACTCAAACCCGATTGATGAACCATATGCCGTCTGGACTAAAACAGCAACCTCATCTGGGCAATTTTATCGATTTGGACCGATAACAGTCCCTGAAAATAGCTACTTTATGATGGGGGATAACCGTAACTTTAGTTCAGATTCTAGAGTCTGGGGTACTTTGCCAGAGGAGTTAATCAAAGGGAAAGCTATCATTGTCCATTGGTCTTGGGATCAAAACTGGCATGTTAGATCAGAGCGACTTGGCAAGCTCCTATACTAATTGCTAACTTGCTTTCTCCTTAAGACTCCTTTCAAACGGCTCAATATCTTCAAACGGTCCTAGTATTGTCATCTTGGTATTGGCTAGTTTGAAATATTTTTTAGCTATTCTATTTAGATCTTCTAATCTTAGTGCATCAATTTCATTGACAATATCATCAGCGGTCTTGATTTTTTTTCGCATAATGGCGGCAGTCGCATAGAGCGTCGCTTGCGACATTGAATCTTCTAATGAAAGATCTAATCGTCCTTTAATATTTTCTTTACCTTTATGTAGCTCATCCTCAGTAATCCCATCAGCTTCCATCTTCAAAATCTCATCGGCAACGCAGCTTAGTGCATCTCCTACCTTATCAACATTAACTCCAGCAGAAATTTTAATTAAGCCTGTATCAGAATATAGGGGTAGCGAAGAACCGATATAATATGCAAGCCCTCGTCGCTCTCTTACCTGATAAAATAGTCGAGATGACATAGTCTGCCCTAAAATATTATTGATAACTTTTAGACCCATTTCATCTTGATGGTCAATAGCTACAGCTTCTAGACCTAACACAAAGTGAGCCTGCTCAATATCTCTTGTAGTTAATGAACTTGCAGGTTGATCGAGCAGTTTAAATGGGAGTGGGCTATAAGTTTGCGCTCCATCTGCCCCTTTTTGATTAAAATATTTCGATGCGAGCTCCATCGATTCTTGAGGATTGATATTCCCTGCAACAGCTAGTAGTAGATTGGATGGATGATAAAATTTTTCTACATAGTTTAGAAAATCTACCCGTTGAAAAGCATTTATATTTGACTCAGGACCTGCAATATCCCACCCTAATGGTTGATCGCCGAAAAAATTTTGTTTGAAATCTTGCTGGACTTTGCTCATCGGATCATCGTTATACATCCTTATCTCTTCAATGATAACCCCTTTCTCTCGCTCTATCTCTTCAGATTCAAATTTAGAGTTAAAGATCATGTCAGAAAGTAGATCAAATGCGACCTCCTTCTTGGTCGCTGATAGCTTGACATAGTATGCGACTTTATCTTCAGAAGTAAACGCATTAAAAACACCACCTATTGAGTCGATTGCCCCTGCAACTGCCATAGTATTAGGATATCGCTTGGCACCTTTAAAGAACATATGTTCCATAAAATGTGAGAGACCACTACTCTTTTTTTCTTCAAACCGTGAGCCGGCATTTGCCATTATCATAACAGAGAGTGAGCGTGATGAATCGGCTGGAGCGGTGATCACTCTTAAACCGTTTTCTAACTTATTGTCTTGGTATGTCTGTTTCATTTCCCTATTGCTTTTTTCTAAATTGAGTTAAAATTATAGTAACAGTAAATATTATTATAAGGAGCTTTAAAATGAAAATTTCTATTACCTATTGCACTGCTTGAAACTATCTCTCACGAGCTTCCAGTCTGGGAGCCTTAATTGAAGAGAAGTTTGGAGTTAAAGTTGACTTGATTGCTGGCGACAATGGTATTTATGATATTGCTATTGATAACAATATTATCTTCTCTAAACATCAAGCTGGTAGGTTTCCTGATGATGCTGAGATTATAATAGCAATTGAAGAGGCTAAAAAGTAAGGGATATTGACAAAGGCTAGCATAAAAGAGCTATTTTATGCTAGCTGAACTTCTCTTGCTGAATCTGAATTATTACTACTTATCCTAAACTATTCGAGCTGATTTCTGATTTTTCGAGCTTTTCTTGAGTTTACCAAAGAGGCTCTAAGGCTATTGACAATTAGTTGTTGAAAATATAGAATTAGAGGATTATCAATAATTTAAAGCATGTTATGAAATCGGCACCAAAAAGTGACTTTATATGGTCAGATGGTAGGCTTGTTAAGTGGGAAGATGCAACTGTTCACCTTCTAACCCACACTTTACATTACGGACTAGGGGCATTTGAAGGTATCCGGTTTTATAAGACCAAAGATGGCTCTAGTGCCATCTTTCGACTTCAAGATCATACTGATCGGCTACTGAACTCAGCTAAGATATTAGGACTCACAGTCCCATATGACAAAGATAGAATCAATGCCGCTATTATTGAGACTGTTAAAGCAAACAGTGTAGAGGAAGGTTATATTCGACCATTACTATATATAGGTGATGAATCACGTGGATTAAACTGTTCGAGCGGCTCTATTCATCTTGCAATCGCGCTCTGGCCTTGGGGTCGATATCTTGGAGCAGAAGCGTTAGAGGATGGAATCAATGTTAAAACCTCTAGCTTCACCCGCCATCATCCAAATATTTTTATGACTAAAGCGAAAGTCACAGGTGGGTATGTTAATTCGATCCTAGCTAAACATGAAGCGCTACAAGATGGTTACGATGAAGCACTATTACTAGATCCATCAGGATATGTCGCAGAAGGATCTGGAGAAAATATATTTATTGTCAAAAACAGTATTCTTAAAACTCCTCCTATAACATCAGTTCTAGATGGAATAACAAGAGATACCGTAATAACAATAGCTAAAGATGAAAATTTGGAAGTGGAGGTGCAGTTTTTTTCACGCGATGAGATATATGTAGCTGACGAAGCTTTTTTCGTCGGGACTGCTGCTGAAGTGACACCTATTAAATCGCTTGATAACAGAATGATCGGTCAGATAAAAGAGCATCCGATAACAGCTAAAATTCAGAAACTATACTTTGAGATCATCAGAGGTGAAGTTAAAAAATATGACCACTGGTTAGAATATATCAGATAATTGCAAGGTCGCTACTTGACCTCTAGATTAACTATCTTATATTGTAACAGTTATGTTAAGGAGATAAATTATGCCAATATATGAATATAAATGTGAAAAATGTGGTGAAATTATTGAAGTTAATCAATCAATTTCGGCTAAACCATTAAAAATTCATACTCAAAAACAGAATTGCGACGGTCCACTTCGAAAGTTATTCTCACCTAATGCATTTCACCTCAAAGGTGGTGGCTGGTTTAAAGATGGCTATTCAATGCCTCAACCTTCAAAAAGCAATGGCTCTAAAAGCAGTGGCTCTGAAAATAGCAGACCTTCTAGCAGCTCTACAGAGAGTAAAGAGTCAGGGGCAGTGGCAAAAAAATAGTTCCAAGTAAAGAGTAAGCAAGGTAATTAGCCTTAACCTCTAGCGACATAAGTTAAGTTACTCATCTTGCCAGAGGTTAAGCCCTGTAGTCTCATCAAATCGACGCTTAAGCTGCTTGCCTCCTAATTTATAAATGCTAAACTCGCCTGCAAACATTATGGTTCCATCACTAAGATGGCCTCCAAAAACTCTCCCATTAGCATCGCTTAAAGTTAGATGTAGATGGACAAAGACCTTCTCTTCTAGTAGTGAAATATTGCCGATTCCTGATGTTATCTCAAATGGACCATCTAACCCTTCTACTGGATTGTAGATTTTTCTACTCTGATCATAGAATAACAACTTTGCCTCTTTTACCGCTCCAATCAAGCTGATCGTGCCAACTGTTATAGATCGCTCTGTTGCAAACTCTGTTAGATATTTTAGTAGATCAGCCTCAAATGGTATATTCCCTACTATCAGTTCCTCTACATTAAATTTATCCGCAAGAGTCATTTCAATCCTCCTTTATTAATGGATCAATTAGCATTGCTAGCTTAAATCCCTTTGCCCGAATATGGCAAGAGTCACAATCACCACATGGGATACCAAACTTTAATGGGAAGTAGCAAGAGTTAGTTAATTTAAAATCTACTCCAAGTCGATCCCCCTCTAAAATTATCTCTTTTTTATCCATCAAAGCTAGTGGGGTCTGAATCTGGATCTTTTTATTATCTTCGGTTGCCCGTTTTGTTGCTAGGTTTGCTAGCTTTTCATACGCTTTAATATATTCTGTTCGACAGTCAGGATAGCCTGAGTAATCTAAAGTATTGGTCCCAATAAATATCTCATCAACTTTTAGTGTTTCTGCATATGCTAATGCTATTGAGAGAAATATTGTATTTCGTGCAGGTTGATAAGTTGGTGGAATTTCACTCTTTAGATCTCCATTAGAGTCAAAGTCAGAATCTACTAAGCTCGAACCACCAATCTTGTCTAGTGCAATATCT
>JBLYYQ010000103.1:0-26768 GCA_048550035.1 Nitrospinota bacterium | reverse complement strand
GATGACTCGATGGGGAGTATCAGCTCCAACAGTTATAAGACTGATAGAGGAAGGGAGTTTGCGTGGTCTTAAAATTCGAGGTGCATATCGTGTAGAAAGTGCATCGGTAATAGGCTATGAAGATAAAGTTGCATTTTAAATCAATTCTATTCAATATCGTTGCTACTCTCAAGGCATCTATAAGATTAACTCAAATATCACCTATTACCTGAAAAAATCCTGCACTACTTTTATCCAATTTAAAGTAGCTAAATAACTTATATTAATAGAACGAAGCTATGCTACTATAAATTAAAATGAAAATGGACATAACCATCTAAATTATAAGGTACTGCATGAAAGAAAAAATAACAGCACCTAAGAAGATCTGGCCAGCAACACATGTTTTGCTATTGATATGGCTAGCATGGATTGGAGCTGGATTAATGGCGAAATATGCAGAAGGCCGTTTAGTTGGTAATGAACCGTTAGTGTTAATTGAGCGAGGCAATGTTAAAGATAAAACTTTAAAGTCATCATCTAGTAATAATCGGCCACCTGATTATAGCGCGATTCTAAACCGGAATATATTTAACGCAGATCAGGTAGCAGCTGAGGCTCTAAGCGATGTGGGTCGTAAGAACATAGAGTCAGCGCCACCTACAACTTTACCATTGAGCTTGATGGGAACATTTGTAGACGCCAATAATGTTCATAGCTACGCTATTATACAAAATAATAGTAGCAAACTTGAGGATCTATATGCTGTTAATGACGAGATATTACAGGCGAAGATAGTCAAGATCGATAGACTTCGAGTCTTCATAGAGCGCTCTAACAAGCTAGAATCAATAAATTTAGACCAAGATCTCATAGAAAAGCTTCGACAATCTTCTGATGAGAGTTCTGCTGATACAAAATCGTCATTGAGCACAGTCAGCAAAACTGGTAGTAGTGAGTATGATATTTCGACTCAATACTTAAGTGACCAATTGAATAATATGAGTAGGTTAATGACTCAGATTCGGGCAGTTCCGAATCTAGGTAAAGATGGGAAAGCAGAAGGTTTTAAAGTATCTGGTATCCGTCCTGGCTCTGTTTTTAGTAAAATAGGGCTAAAAAATAATGATATTGTTAAACAGGTAAATGGTTCGCAATTAAATTCTACCGAGAAAGGGTTAGAACTCTTTCAAGCACTTCGTCATGAGAAAAGTTTTGCAGTTGATGTTGAGCGTGGTGGTACTAATATGACTTTAACTCTTAATGTACAGTAATCGTAGAGAATGAACTAGTTATCATAACAAACTATTAATGCTATATATTATACTTAAACATTTAATGGATATTATGAAATTAAATATAAGTTCTTTAATTTTTATACTGTTTCTTCTTTTCATAGTTGCCTCTCCGGTATATGGGCAAGATTTCCTAGAAGAACCAGATGCAACAGTGGATTTTGAGCAAAACAGTTCATTGCTAACACCAGATAGTATGAAAAAGATTACAAAAGCGATGTCTGGTCGAGCAAAAAATCTTGCAATAACAGTCATTGGCTACGCGTGCTATATAAATGACGAAGAGGCGGCCACGACATTAGCAAAGCAGCGTGCAAGATCGGTAGGAGCTTTACTTTCGAGTGAAGGATGGAAGCATATCGAATTTCGATCATTTTCACTTTCTTGTAGTCTTTTATCAATAGGTAGAACTGCACAAGTTTTTGTAGGTGGCGCAGTTCAAAATAAGAGATCTGAGCAACAACCTAACGCTCCAGAGTTAAAAGCGAATAAAGATGAGGAATCAGCTAAGCAAGTAGCTCTGATTGATCCTGAAGTCAAGCAAGAGCTGAGCATAGTTAAAAAATCAGATCAACCAGCATTGAATAAGTCAGAAAGTGTGGAAGCTAAATCGCCTCAGGTAAAAAAAACGAGAGTCAAGAAAGCTACGCCAGAAGCTAGCACAATTAAAAAATCAGATGCCAAAAAACCTAGCTCACCACCAAAATCTGTAAAGCCAAAACCCTCTAGAAAAGGTAAAAGCGATAAGAATCTTGATCAACCTGATACTGAGTTTGAACCTGAGGAAGATCGGTTTAATATAGATTTTGTTGATGTAGACATCCGTGTATTGATCCGTGCGTTTGCGAAGATGACAAACCGTAATTTTGTAATTGATCGAAAAGTACAAGGGAAGGCTACCATAGTATCGCCTCGTAGAGTTAATCTTGAAGAAGCAATCCGAGTATTAGAATCGACATTGGAAGTTTATGGTTACACATTAATTGAATCAGGAGGTGTAACAAAGATTATCCCAACAACATCGGCAAAGTCGAAAGGTCAATTCATTAAGAACCAGCCAGGTGATCGGATTGAAACAAGGTTGATTCCAATAACGACAGTAAAAGCAAGTGAGATTGTAAAAACAGTCAAGCCTTTAGTATCAAGCGGTAGTTTTATAACAGCATATGTACCATCTAATACTATTATAGTAACCGATTTTGCATCAAACATATCAAAATTATTAAGGCTGATAAAAGAATTAGATTCAAAGAAGCATGAGGAGGTATTTACAATAGTAAGGCTCCGCTTTGCAGATTCAGCCAAGGTGACATCATCTCTAAATAAGCTATTTACTACAACAGGAGTAACGCCAAGTGTGCCAATTAAATCAGACCCTGAAGGGAAAGATCAGCAGCTAGCAGCTACTCAAATACCAGTAAGTGATCTGCCTACAGCAGTTACCTCAAAGCCAAAAATTATTGCAGATGCAAGAACCAATTCTATAATGATTTTCGCACCGAAGGTCGTTGCAAAGAAAATCATAAAAATCATCAATAAGCTAGATGTCCCTGCCCCACTAAGTGGTACTGGCATCCATGTTTACTATCTGAAAAATGCAGCAGCCGTAGAGCTTTCAAAGGTTTTAAATAGTATTGCATCAAAAGCTGGATTGACGAAAAAAACAACAAAGGGTGCAACTAAAGTTAGTTCAATCTCAGGTATAATATCAATAACAGCCGATGTTGCAACTAATGCATTAATAATTACAGCATCGCCTGAAGATTACAAGGTACTTCAAAATGTTATTCAGAAATTAGATATTAGACGCCGTCAAGTATTTGTCGAGACATTAATAATGGAAGTTAGAGCAACGAAGGAATCACATTTTGGGGTCGAGTGGCGCTTTACAGACGATCCATCAGGCGAGGATGCAATAGTAGGAGGTACAAAGTTTGAGGGTGATTTAGCTAATGCTACGAGCAACCCTTTAAACCAAGCACAAGGTCTATCAGTAGGTGTAGCAGATGGTACTATTGAATACAATGGAGTAAATTTTCTAAATCTTGGAGCATTAGTTAGAGCAGTTCGGATTGACTCAGATATAAATGTCATATCCACTCCAAATATAATGACAAGTGATAATGAAGAGGCTGAAATAGTAGTAGCAAGTGAAGTACCACTAGAAGGACAAACAACAATAACAACAGGTGGCAATACAGTACAATCCATTGAACGAAAAAATGTAGGATTAACATTAAGAATCAAACCGCAGATAACAGAGTCTGAAGATTTAAAACTTACCTTATATCAAGAAATTTCTGCAATAGCAACGGCTCAGCTTTCAAATGCAAAAGATATAATCACAACCAAACGTTCAATAAAATCTACAATCGTGGTAAAGGATAAGCAGAATGTTATTATAGGTGGTTTAATACGAGAAGATGATGTTACTTCAGTAAGCAAAGTACCTATCCTAGGTAGTATTCCAATTCTTGGATGGCTCTTTAAGTCAAAGGGAGTGGAGCGAACGAAGACAAACTTGATGGTATTTCTTACTCCCCATATTATAAGGTCTGATGCGGATATAAACTTTATTACCTTAAACAACTCAGAGTCAATACTGGTAAACGAAGCTACAAAACAGAGCTACGATGAGTTAAAAGCACGAACGGAAAAACTTACAAAATCAGATACAAATGACTCACAATATGATTCAATTGAGAAGAGCAAAGAATTAGAATTGCCAGAGAAAAAACGTAAAACGTATGATGCTGAGGATACTGAGGATACTGATGTATGAGCAATGATCCATTATCACCTGATTCACCCTCTCCAGATGATGAAGGTGCGGCAAATGATGAAAGTGAAAATAGCGAAAATTTAGAATCACTTGCAGCCCAGTTAATGATCCCACTGCTAGACTCAATTGATGTAAATGAAATAGACCAAGATCTAATTAAGCTCACCCCGTATCAATTTGCTATGAGCAACTTAGCCCTCCCAATCTACAAAGAGGAAGGTAAAGTCGTGATAGTAACCTCAGATCCTTCCTTGATTCAATCAGTAGCAAATGACCTAAAGCTCATCTATAAACTTCCGCTCAAACTGTTGATGACACCACGTGCGGTCTTGGTAAAAGCTATCAATCAAGCGTATGATCTATACGCCCATAAAGCAAGCGAAATAGTAGATGATCTCAATGTTAAAGATGGGAATTTGAGTCAACTTGTAAGCGAGTTGCCAGAAGATCTACTTGGTTCAAGTGTTCAAGCACCAGTAATTAGATTAGTAAACTCAATCTTAGTTGAAGCTGTAAAAGATAAAGCGTCCGACATACATATTGAACCATATGAGCGAGAACTTGTAGTTAGGTTGCGGATAGATGGAGTGCTACGCAATGTTGTAAAACCGCCTCTTAAACTTATGCCGCTGATCCTATCGAGGGTAAAAATAATGGCTGGGCTAGACATTGCCGAAAAACGCCTGCCACAAGATGGACGAGTTAAGATAGTGGTAGCAGGTAAAGATGTAGATATTCGTGTATCGAGCATCCCTACTTCGTATGGGGAGCGAATTGTTATGCGAATATTAGATAAATCATCAATGTTTATTGGATTTAACAGTATTGGGATGGGTGGTGATATAAAAGAAAGATTTAGCAAACTTATCCGTTCGTCATACGGGATAGTATTAGTTGCAGGTCCAACTGGCTCAGGCAAGACGACAACTCTCTACGCAGCGCTTTCACATATCAACCGACCAGAATTAAATGTTATTACAATAGAAGATCCTGTGGAATATCAACTACGAGGTATTGGTCAGATACAGGTAAACTCAAAGATAGGGTTAACATTTGCATCAGGACTAAGGTCCATTTTAAGGCAAGATCCAGATGTAATAATGATCGGAGAGATTCGAGATCAAGAGACGGCTCAAATTGCAGCACAAGCATCACTGACAGGTCACCTTGTTTTTTCAACCATCCATACCAATGATGCAACAGGTGCAGTAGCTAGATTGATTGACATGGGTATTGAACCATTTTTAATAGCAAGCTCATTGATTGGTACATTAGCACAACGATTAGTTAGAACATTATGCAATGAATGTAAAATAGAGCGAGTGGCAAGTTATACTGATCTTTTGAAACTAGGATTAGAAGAAGAAGAGATTGCTATCTACAAGTTAGATGGGTTAATCAAAAATAAGAAAGCATATTCGCCGAATGGTTGCCTTAAATGTTCTAACTCAGGCTACAAAGGTCGAACCGGTCTGTATGAGCTTTTTTTAATTGATGAAGAAGCAAGGTCCCAAATCGTACGAAACACAGACTCAGTCTCAATGCGTAAAAGTGCGCTAGGGCGAGGCTTAATGCCAATGCGAGTGCAAGGAGCCGCTGCAGTCTGTAACGGTATAACCTCCATGGAAGAAGTTGTTCGTGTCACAGCCGATATATAATATGAGAGTTGAGGTATGAAGCATGCCGATCTATGAGTATTTGGCATACGATTCTAAAGGTACACTTGCCAATGGAGTGGTTGATGCTGAGAGCGAAAAGCTAGCTAGAATCAAGCTAAGGAAAACTGGGCTCCTAGTTAGCAAGATAAGTAGGAGTAGCTCCAAGAGTCGCTTTACATCAGATCCATTGCAAGCATTCAAAAACAATATCGGAGCCAAACATATCACAGCATTTACTCGTCAGTTAGCAACTTTGCAACGGGGCAAACTTCCGATAATAGAATCGCTTGATATATTACTAGAACAGACATCAAATCTTAAGTTAAAAGAGATCATATCAGCAGTCAGAGAGAAGACACTAGAGGGATCATCGCTTGCAGATGCACTAGCAGAGCATCCAAAATATTTCGATCCATTATATATAAACTTGATAAAAGCAGGTGAAGTATCAGGCTCATTAAGTGACACCTTAGACCGACTTGCTACTCATCATGAATATAAGCTAGAGCAGAAGACAAAAGTTCTAACTGCTATGGTATACCCATCATTTATTTTAGGAGCAGGTTCTATAGTACTACTATTTTTATTAACCTATGTAACCCCTAAAGTTGAAATGATGTTTGAGGATATGAAAGCTGGACTCCCTGTTCCTACAATTATTCTCCTCAAAGTATCAGATCTATTAAACCAGTGGTGGCCACTATTAATTATCATGTTAGCTGGTTCAATATTTTTTTTAATTCGGTATCGAAGCAGTGAGAAAGGTCGAAAAGTAACTGATGGTCTAATATTAAAAACCCCCCTATTTGGTCGCCTAGTACATAGTGCTGCACTCGGACAACTTGCACGAACAATGTCGACTCTACTAATAGGAGGTGTTCCGCTATTAGAAACGCTTAAAGTAGCCTCTAAGATAATGAAAAATGTATTATTAAGAGAGGTAATTGAAGATGCAATAATAAGTATAACAGAAGGAAACAATATCGCAGACCCGCTAAAAAAATCAGAACTCTTTCCACCTATGGTGACACAAATGATAGCAGCCGGTGAACGGACTGGTCAACTGCCTGATATGTTAGAAAAAATTGCTGATGCTTATGACTTTGAAGTGGATGCATCAGTAAAAGGATTAATTGCAGCATTAGAGCCAATAACGATTATACTGATTGCAATTGCAATCGGATTCATTGTAATTGCAATATTATTACCAATTTTTGAATTATCACAGGTTCTAAAATAAACAGAGGAGGTATTATGGATGTAAGAAAAATCAAGCGATCAGGATTTTCACTGATTGAGCTTGTAGTAGTTATTGTTATTATAGGTCTGCTTGCAACCTATATAGCACCTAAGATATTAGATAAACCAAAAGAAGCTCGTATTGTTAAAGCAGGTATTGATATTAAATCAATCGAAACTGCGTTATCACTATACAAAATTGATAATGGTCTCTATCCAACTACCGAGCAAGGACTAAAAGCATTGATTGAAAAACCGACCCTCGGAAATATTCCTAAGAACTGGAATGAAGAAGGGTATATGGACAAAACTCGTCTTCCAAAAGATCCGTGGGGGAACGAATACAAATATCTATCACCAGGATTACATGGTAAATACGATATATCAAGCTATGGTGCTGATGGTGAGAAGGGTGGTACCGATGAAGCTAAAGATATCAATAATTGGGAACTAGAATAATTATTTATGTCAGATAGAATTAGAGGCTTTACTCTGATAGAGTTAGTAGCTGTAATTGCGATAATTGCAATTGCAGCTGGGCTTTTATTGCCAAGACTGCCTGATGTAACATCTGCAAGATTAAATAGTTCATCACGCAAGATCAGCAGTACGATAAGATATCTTTATGATATAGCGCACTCACAGAATAAGACTTTAAGGCTCTCTATTAATCGAGATGATAATAGCTATGCGATATCGCAACTTAATAATGCAGGAGTGTTTGAGCAAGCCGAATTTCCACTTGTCAAAGACTCAAAGTTTCCAGACACAATAAATGTTGACAGTGCTTATACACAGAGTCAAGGCGAAATAAGAGGTTCGTATGCATACATTTATTTTAGACCAGACGGGTTAGCAGATTTTGCAATAATTAGGTTAATAGACTTGTCAGAACGGAAGATGTCGATATTGCTAAACCCGTTAACAGGCAAAGCTAAACTTGTAGAAGGATTCTTCTATGTTAAAAGTTAATCGTGGTTTTTCACTGCTTGAGATTGCAGTAGCCTTAGGGATATTATCGATTGTGTTTGTAACATTGATCTCATCTAGCAATCGTGCTTTGGTTCTTATTGCCAGATCACATACCACAACTCAAGCAACCATTATAGCAAGAGATCAGATTGAACGACTAGAATTAGAAACTATCCTGATCGATAGTGAGCCTGTGATAAAGGAACTCGACGACTATCCTCAATATAAGATACGCTATAGAGCAAAAAAAACAGAGTATGATGAGGTTATTGAAATAGTAGTTGACCTCTTCTTAAGCGATGATGAAGAGATGACCCCCATTGTTGAAATAAAATCATT
Organism: Nitrospinota bacterium; assembly: GCA_048550035.1. GTDB lineage: Bacteria > Nitrospinota_A > UBA7883 > UBA7883 > JBLYYQ01 > JBLYYQ01. The sequence goes on along the minus strand of JBLYYQ010000103.1, from coordinate 18,504 downwards.
TAGAGAGGCATCTTAATGGAACAAGATAGAGGCTTTACTCTAATTGAAGTGCTGGTTGCAGTTGCGATTCTAGCTGTAATTGGTATTTTGTCGTTAGGTTCATTTAGTGGAATTTTAAATGCAGCTGAGCATGTTAACCTTAGGACTGATAATAACAATACCGCACGATTTATTATTACAAGATTTGCAACTGATATTCACTCTGCAACATTGCTACCAAATAATCCAAATGGACTCTTTGTTGGTGAGAATATTATAATACGAGATAGTAATGAAGAGATTAGTGGCGATAAAATAACATTCTCAAGCTTTAGTCGATCTGATACATTTTCAAATTTAATGACAGACCAAGCTATTGTGCAATGGTCGGTTGAACCTATTGAGGATAGTACAGAATATTTGATGCGCCTTTACCGCTCAGAAAATATATACATAACCATCCTTGATGATGATCAAAGCTCTAGATGGGAAGTAACAGATCGGATAAAATCTTTTGAAATTAAATATCTTGATCAAGGCAAGAAGTTGTACGATCAATTTGATTCTAAATCAAGCTTAACTCTTCCTAAAGGGGTTGAGTTGCTATTTGAACTAGTAGATATTGATGGTCGAGTACAGAAATATTCTACATTTGTTCTAGTTGGATCAGGTGCCATATAATGATTAGGAATTATTTGCATACGCCTCAAGCTATCTCAAAGAAATCTGGGAGTGCACTACTTATAACAATCACAATAACTGCGCTCTTAACAATTATAGTAGTTGAGCAGCTCCACAATGCATGGTTACAGTCATCACTTGTCGCAAGCTTCAAGAATAAAACAGTAGCACTCTACAAAGCCCGTGCTGGCATCGTGGCAGCCAAACGGATATTGCAAGACCAGACCTTTGATGATCAGACTACAAAGTATCAACTATTAGAGATCGCAAAAATAGGAATACCAATCTCAGTTGAAGATGATCAAGTTTTAGTACAGATAGTTGATGAGACAGGTAAGATTAGCATCAATTCACTAGTATCAGGATCGGGTTTGCCAAATAGTCAAAATATAGCTCTTTTCAAACGATTGTTGAGCAATCTTGATCTAGATGAAAATTTAGCTGATGCGGCAGTCGACTGGATAGATAATAATGATGAGCCATTTGAAGATGGTGCAGAATCTGATTATTATGAATCACTTGATCCACCATATAAAGCAAAAAATATGAAGCTAGATTCAATTGCTGAGATCGGGATGATAAAAGGATTCAAACGAGAAGTGATAATGAAACTTGCGCCATATATAACAATATACTCAAACGGGAAGGTCAATATTAATAGTAGCTCAAAAGAGGTATTAATGGCATTAAACGATAATCTAACTGAATCTATGGCTACTGAAATAATATCAAATGTGACGACCGAAGCATATAAAAATAAATCTGACTTAAACAAAATTGTAGGAATAAGTAGTATCTATCCTGAAATATCAAATTTAATTGATGTAAATGGCTCTTGGTTTTTAGTTACAGCTATTGCTCAAGAGAATGAGACAAAAAAAATTATAACCGCCGTTATGAAAAAAGAGAGTAATGTTTATATTAAATATTATAAAACTTTATAACTAGAGCAGATACGAATGTCATTTATATATGGAGTAGAGATCCTCAATGAATCGGTAAAAGTCGCGATATTTGAGAAACACTTGCGGACTATAAGAGCTCTGGAAGTAAGGCGTCATATATTTGAATCTACTGATCGCTACCAAGAGACTGCTAAGTTATTGAGTGATCTTGATTATAATAACGAAGACGATCGGCTAGTAGTAATTTACGACAAATCGAAGCTTTCATTTCGACTGATTGATCTACCTGTTGCAAATGTCAAGATCGTAAAGGATACACTACCTGGCGAGATTGAGCTTATTACTCCCTTTGAAACAGACCAAATCATATTAGACTACTCCATAGTTGAGAATCTATATCCTGCAGATAATGTAGTGAGTGTTAGTTTATATATAACTTTGAAAGAAGATTTTGAACAAGAGTTAGAGAATCTTAAGTCGGTAGGTCTAGACCCTGATTCAATAGTACCTCATCCTGCAACACTTATAACTGACATATCGAATCTGACTAGTCCGATTGTTAGCATTGAGGCAACAGGAGAAAGTTTAGCGATCGCATTATGTTATAATGGTGCTATCCTTTCATATAGCTATCAAGATCTCTTTGATAGCAGTAACAAGATTGACGAAATTATTTTTAATATTAAATCTGATATTGCACTGACAAAACTTGCACTAAAAAGACGAAAGCCCAATTTTGAACTAACTAATATCATCTTGTCAGGCGAACTATCAGAGTCACCGCTGTTACTTGAAAAATTAGAATCAGATGGGGTGTTTAAAGTAGAAAGAGCCTCCGCTTCTTCTGGGGAAGTCAAAATTCATGACGACCGTCGTACATTCAATGCTCTCTCAAGCTTTAGTAGTTTTGCAAGTTGCTATAATGCAGCAATGCTATCAACAAGCAAGGAGCTCTCAACTCTAAACTTTCGAAAAGGGATATATAAAAAGAAGATATCGCTAACAGGAATATATACACAGCTTGCACTAGTGGCAATATTATTAGTGGCAGTCGGTATATTAGCATTTATCTCATTTTCCTTAGAGTCTGCACAATCAAAAGCTGAATATGCACATTTGAAGGATTTAGAGCAGATCCAGTTTTATAGGGCAGTAGATTCAAGCGTAGAAATAGTAGATGCTAAAGTCCAACTTAGTGCTAAGTTAGAAGAGTTACGCAAGACAGCTAAAGCATTAGGGCAAAGTAGTGATAGTTTAGATCCTCTACTCCCTCGCTTAGTAGATATATCAAAGTCGCTTCCAGCTGATATTGTAGTTGAAATAAGCCAACTAGTATATGAAGCTGAGCAAATATTCATTACAGGTTATACAGGCTCATTTGAAGATCTAGAGCGTATCAAGAAAAGTTTAGAGAGTATAAGCTGGGCACAAAATGTAAAACTAAGCGACGCTAAAAATAGACCTGGAAGCAATAACGTACTATTCAAATTCGAGATTGAAGTGACATGGTAAATAATTATATAGATAAAGTTAGATCTTGGTTCATCAAACTGAGTATCCGTGAAAAAGTGATAGTGACTACCGTCATAGTCACTACATTACTGATTGCGTTTTATAACTTAGTCTATTTCCCGATGACTACTGCTCAAGAATTACTTAAGAATAGGATTGAGGTTAAGAAGTCTGAGATCGTTGAGATGCAAAAGATTGCTGATAATATTATTAATATACAATCTAAGCTTCAGCAATTTGATAAAAAAATTCAGGCCTCAAGCAAGATCGGATCTGCTCTTTCTGTTATTGAGTTTGCGATATCAGAGATAGGAATTCCCAAAAAAAATGTATCACTATCTCCTAGTCAAACATCAGAATTAGGCGGATATACTGAAGAGCTGGTGCTAGTTAAGATTAATAACATCTCGTTGGTTGAAGTGGTTGCACTACTTAAGTTGTTGCGTGAAAAAAATCCTATCTTTAGAGTAAAGAGACTAACAGTCAAACAGATATTTTCGAACAAAGACCTACTTGGGGCAAGCATCTCTATCGCAACATATAAAATAGTACCATAATGAAAACAATATTTCTTAAGGTCGTATTGATGATAAAATTTGCAATCTTTTTTCTCTTTTCGACTATTAGTAAAACTCTAAAATGGATTGTTAATTTAAAATTAATCGTAGCAATCAGAAAAAGTTTTGCCACCAATAGCTATATCCAGAATCAAGCTGATCGGATAAAAAGATTATTCCATTTCGACAAACTCCTCGCAAAATATGGTGACAGCAAATTTTTAGAAGCTTTGAAGATAGCCTCCATTGATAAAGATATTGCTCGTATACTTTTCATTTATATATCAATATTTATTGCAGCGTTGGTAGTTTTCACCATTATCAGATTCCCTGCTGATTCTATAGGTAAGTTTGCATTGAGGGGTTTAAATAGTGAACTACACCCATATTATCTTAATGTAGATACCGTAGATGCCTCCTCAGTCTTTAGCTACAACCTAACAGATATTGATCTGCATGGAACAGGTAGCGAAAATTCCTTATTGAGAATCGACTCAGCAAGAGTTAGTTTTTCATTTTTCTCTACACTATTAGGTATGCTAAATAGTGATCTCCATATTGAGACTGTAGCGGGTAAATCAGATATTAATATCCAAAGCGACAGCTTCAGTGATGATCTGCTTCAAGTTACAATTAGTGGTAAAGATATAGATAGTTCTAAGCTTGAATTACTATCGAACTTTTCATTAGTTAAATTAGATAGTAATGTTGATATTGAGGGGAACCTCACATTAAACAGGAAGAAGATATTAGATAGTGTCGGAGATATTGAGCTACATTTTGGTCGAGGTACAATAGAATTGCCGAAAGCCCTGTTAAGTGATAATGCAATAAAGATAGAAGAGGCCACTACAATATTGAGTATGAAAAATAGTTCAATATCAGTAGAGGAGATGAAAATTAAAGGCAAGTTGATAAATCTAAATGTATCAGGAGTGATAAATCTAAAAGAAAAGTTAGCTAATTCACGTATAAATCTCTCACTAAAAGGTCGACTAAATGGCAAGTTAGAAAAATCACTATTGCCATTCTTAGATCTATTAACAGGTAAGAAAGTTCAGAACCCAATATCGTTAAAAATAACCGGACGACTCTCTAACCCAAAAATTTCTAGTACTAAATAGGGTTGTCGATATCAACAAACTGAGTCTCGACCTGAAACTGACTCTCAACAATTTTAGCGAGCGCCTTAACTCCAAATCGCTCAGTTGCATAATGTCCTGCCGCCACATAATGTATTTTGGATTCTTTTGCAAAATGATATACCCACTCGGTCGATTCTCCTGTAAGGTATAGATCAATATTTTCCATTGCGATCTCCCTGACAGCATCAGGAGCAGCCCCAGAGATTATTCCAATCGATTTGATCGAAGGGTTCCCAAATTGATAGATCTGGAAATTACGATTAATTTCATTAGAAATGATCTGTGTAATATTTTCAACACTCTTTTCTTGATTAAAGAGACCAATAATACCTAGATGGTTATTTTGATATTTTCTAAATGGTTTAACTAAATCAAAGTCAAAAAGTTTTCCAATCTGAATATTATTGCCAACAACATTGTGAGCATCTAGCGGCAAATGATATCCGAATAGAGAGATATTATTATCAAGTAATAGCTTGAGCCTCTCTTTCAAAATACCGGTTACAACTTTTGGTTCATTGTCCCAGAACATTCCATGATGGACAACAATGGCATCCGCATTTTCATTTTTTGCCATCTGGAATAACTCATGTGAAGCAGAAACAGCAAATAGTATTTTATAAATATCTTTAGCACCCTCAACTTGTAATCCATTAGGGGCAAAATCATCAAATTGATCAATATTTAGATATTGATTCATATACTCCATAATTTCATGAAGGTCAGCCATTTATTCTACGCTATAAATAATAAGGAGCTATATTATATTACTAGTAGCTAGTATATGAAAGGTAAAACAGTTAAATATAAAGTTTTATTATGATCATGGAAAAGAAAGATCATACAGCGATTCTTATAATAGATGATGATAAATCTATTTTATCTATTCTAGTCAAACATTTAAGATTACAAGGCTACCAAGCTAGCACAGCATCTGATGGATCTGAAGGGTTAGCCAAATTTGCTGTAGGAAGGTTTGATCTAATTTTACTAGATATAAATATGCCAAACATGGATGGTTTGGAGACATTGCGGCGTGTGAAACAGGCTGATGAGAATATCTCTGTTCTGATAATGACCGGTTATGGAGATATGGATATCGCTTTAGATGCAATACGATTCGGAGCATTTGATTTTATAAGGAAACCATTTGATCTCAAATATTTAAATCATGTTATTGCAAATGGAATAGATCGTACTCAATTATTATGGGAGCGACAAATATATACCGATCAACTACTATCTCGCATCACCACTCGGACAATAGAATTAAACAAACGTCAAGAAAAGATCGACGAATTTTTCATTCAGACAATAAGTGCATTGGCCAATGCTATGGATGCGAAAGATCAATATACAATAGAGCATAGTAGACGAGTAGCAGAATTTTCCAACCAAATTGGGGAAGAAATGGGTCTCTCTGCTAGCAGTCTAAAGCAGCTACATGTTGCAGCAATACTGCATGATATAGGGAAAATAGGAATCCCTGACGAGGTATTGCTAAAAGAGGGGAGATTAAATGATGAGGAGTTCGCAATTATAAGGTCACACCCTAGCAAATCTGCCAATATACTTGTAGAGATTGATGATCTATATGAGGTGGCCATGCTAGTGCGCTATCACCATGAGCACTGGGATGGATCAGGTTATCCAGTCGGTCTAGTAGGTGATGAGATTCCGCTCGGCTCACAAATAATAACAACCGCAGATGCATTTGATGCAATGACCTCCACTCGTCCGTACAGGAAAGGTCTTACTATAGATATGGCGAAGGAAGAAATAATCCGCTATTCTGGAACTTCTTTTGCACCAGAAGTTGTAAAAGTACTTGCCAAACTGATTGATGATAGCAAAATATTTATTCTAAATACTTAATCATTTACTCTTGTTTTCAGGTCGATCTCAACCTACCCTTAGCATTAAAAGCAATTATAGATAATATTTAGTCAGGTCAAAATGAGGCGAGTTGCTATCTTTGATGTAGGGACAAATACAGTTCAGTTTCTAGTTGCAACTCTTGAATCTGGCAAGCTCAAAACTCTTTTTTCAGACCAGAGAGTAACAAGGCTAGGTGAAGGTTTAGGTACAAGCAAGTTTTTAAAGGAGTCAGCTATTGAAAAGAGTAAAGTTGCAATTGCTGAAATATTAGAGGCAGCCAAAGAGTTCGAGCCATTTGAGCTTAAAGTTGTAGTCACCTACCCTGCCAGAGTTGCGAAGAACAGAGATTTACTGGCAAGTAAAATATTTGAAGCAACCAATGCCGAGATGATTACACTCTCATGGAAAGATGAAGTAGGTCTCTCACTGCAAGGTGCAATGATGGTTATTCCGGACAAAGATATACTCTTGTTTGATATAGGTGGTGGGAGTGTTGAATTTGTCAGCCATAAAAATAATGGGGTCCAACATTTTTTTGGAACAGATTTAGGAGTAGTTAGCTTAACAGAACAGTTCATTTTTGATCATCCAGTCGTAATGAGCCAATATCAAAACATGCAAGATAGAATTGAAAAACAGATAATAGAAGGGTTTAAAAAATTAAAATATGATGCAAAATTTGAATTAGTAGGTGTTGCAGGATCTGTAACAGCTGTCGCAGCAATTGCAGCCAATCTTCACAAGTACGATCAAGGTTTTGTTAACGGATATCAATTAAGCTATGATAAACTAATGGCTGTCAAGGAGCAGCTATTTGCAATGACACTTGCTAAGAGGTCAGAAATTGCTTTTTTACGAAATGGTCGAGAAGATTTAGTAGTTGCAGGTATAGGGCTGATAGAGACTATTATGAAGGTAGCAAAGAAAAATAAGCTAACAGTTTCAGACTATTCATTACGAGAAGGTCTCGCAATTAGGATGCTGACAGATCTATGATTTTAGAAAAAATTATTCTTATAGTAGTGATTGGTTTCTCACTTGACCCTGTTTATGAAAATAACGTTAAGGGTAACCTCGCATTTCAGTCAGAAAATTATCGCGAAGCAATCAGCTGTTACCAAGCTGCAATAGAGCTAAGCGATGGGAATAATAATTCATACTTCCACCATAATATTGGAAACGTATTATATAAAGAAAAGATGTATGAACTTGCCATTGAATCTTATGATAGAACTAATCGTATAGGTAAAGATGAAATGGATGGATCATTTACAAACTTAAATTATGTTGCTGCAACTATCAAATCTGGTGATAGCTATAGCTCTAGCAATTCTGATATGGCGATTCAATTTTATGAGATGGCTGTCGAAACTGCCCTAGTTGCACTAAGATACAATAGAACTGATTTGAAAATGTTAATCAACCTTGAGATTGCAACTTATAAACTCCAAAGATTATTAACAAAAAAATCAAGAAGAGATCAAAAAAACAGAGATGAGGATAATCAAGGCTCAGATGGCAGAGCAGATAGTAGTAATGAAAATCAAGTTGGCCGATATGATTCAAGCAAGGCAACTAATCAAAGTAATGAAATGGCAGATGAGCTAGAGTATAATATCATCAATAATATCCTAGATGCAGCCGAAAAAGAACAGCTTCGCTACCGCAAGGCAAAGCGCAATTTAAGCAGAAATAGGATAACTAATAAAACAGATAAAGATTGGTAGAATCAATGTCGAAACTCGCTATTATAGGTGGCAGTGGTGCGTATAAGAAGTTAGAATTGCTATCAGATAGCATCAAGCTAAACCCGATTGAGACACCATTTGGATTTGGTGCAAACATCTACAAATTTCAGAATGATAAACTATCTTACTACTTCTTATCTCGCCATGGTGACAAAGGTTATCATACTTCAGCTGCGACAGTAAATTACAGGGCAAACATATGGTCACTAAAATCACTTGGAGTCGAGAGAATTATATCTTGGTCAGGTCCTGGCATTATTAATCCTAAGCTCAAGGTCGGCTCATTAGCTGTGCCAGATGATATCATTGACCTTACCAAACAGCGTCCATCCACATTTTTTACGAAACAGGGATTAGGGTTCATAAGGTTTAGCAATACATTTTGTCCTTCGCTTCGTCAGGCAATTATCGAGCAATTATCAGAAGAAAATATTCCCTTTACCGATAAGGCTACCTACCTTTGCACAGAGGGGCCGCGATTAGAAACTAGAGCCGAGATACGAATGTTCGACAACTACGGTGCAGACTTAGTCGGAATGACATTGGCTCCTGAAACATTTTTGGCAAGAGAGCTCGAAATCTGCTACAGCGCAATCTGCTATCTAACCAATTTTGCAGAAGGGGTGCTAGCCCGCAATTATGAGGAGGGTGAACTATTTGAAGGGATGCAAACTGCAGAAGAAAAAAAGAGTGTAGACTATACCTTATCAGTTCTGCCTGCTATTGCAGTCAAGGCATTAGGAAACATTGCGAACTCTAAACGAGAATGCGATTGCAAAAATGCAATGCTCCGATATAGGAAGCAAGGTACTATAACTGACGATTGGAGAAAATGGATCGATCCTTAAAGCATTTTTCAATCCCATTTAAAATTTTTATAGGATCGGCTGAAGAAATTTTTTATAATGGGGTAGCTGTTATAAATGAAGGTAGGATTGAAAAAATCTATACCAACAATATTCCTGATAATATTCCTCCTCTTATTTGCAATGCTCGCAACAATATAGTTCATCCTGGATTTGTTAATTCGCATACACATCTAGAGCTATCTTTTTTAAAAAATCAGATCAGCACTCGTGCGCCATTTCCAGATTGGATTGAATCGTTGGTCTTGAAAAAGCGAGTCACCCCTAAAGCCGTGATTGAAGATAAAATGAAAGATGCAATTAAGAGCTTATATGAAGCTAGAACAATAGCTATCGGGGATATTAGTTCAGAACAGATTGCATTTGGACTACTTAGTAACTCTATGCTAAAAGGAACAATATTCTATGAACTGCTCGGGCTAGATGATAGCAAACTAGATGCTAAGCTTGTAAGGTTAAAAGAGAATGTTGCTCAAAAAAGTAAACGACTAATCGGTGGTATTTCGCCTCACTCTCTTTATTCATCATCGTTGAAACTGCTAAAGGAGAGTTATCAGTTAGCATCAAATGAAAATATACCATTTGCTATTCACCTTGCTGAAAGTCAAGAGGAGACTGAATATATTAAATATGGACGTGGCGAATTTGTTGATATGTTTGCTAGGCTCAAACTCAAAGATAGTTATAGTCTCAATAATAGCAATCTTGATCCATTGGAACTCTTAGACCATATAGGCTGTATGGATAAATCTATTCTTATACATATGAACTATCCATCAGAAAATTTCAAAAAACTATTGAATCGGAAAAATAATTCTATTATCTGGTCGCCTGGTGCTAACAACTGGTTCAAGCGTGTGACCAAATATCCTATTGTTGAATATCTCAATCTTGGAGTAAATATATCACTTGGAACGGATGGGCTAGGATCTAATAATAGCTTAGATATCCGCCGAGAAGCTATTTTAGCGAAGAACTCCATCCCATCCTTAAGCTACAAGAAATTATTTAAACTCATTACTGAAAATGGAGCAGTTACATTACAAAATAAATCGCTACAGGGTAAACTTTATAAAAATGGACCATTTGATGCTGTTGTAATTCATGATGTTGATGATAAGATTGAAGATATATTTGAATTTATACTAACGAACGAGACGAATAGTTTCAGCCTCTTCATTGATGGTATGCAGGTTTATCAAAAGGAGATAAAGTAATGAAAAATATTGAGCTAGATTATACAAATTTGATGGCGCCTCGAATAGGTACAAAGCATGGCATTTGCCATACGGATATTGCACGGCTACTACCTCAAGCTAAAATTCATGCAAGGAAATTAGCAAAACATAGGAAAGAAGGGATGCTTCCTTTTTTTGATCTTCCATTTGCTACCAAAGAATCTCAAACTATTATTAGCGATGTTAAAAAGTTAAAAAAAGAGTTTGATACTATTGTTATACTAGGCATAGGTGGTTCTGCACTTGGCACTATTGCTCTTGTCGATGCGCTGCTCCCATCTACACATAATATCTTACCTTCATCCAAGCGATCCGGTATGAAAATAGTAGTTTTAGATAATATAGATCCTGATCACTTTACTGAATCAATAAAGGCACTGAATCTTAAAAAAACTCTTTTCAATGTTATTTCAAAATCAGGATCAACCTCCGAAACTGCAGCTCAATTTCTAATAATAGTGGAAATGTTAAAAGAGAAAATTGGCCCTCGCTGGAGGAAACATCTTGTAGTTACAACTGATAAAAAAATTGGCTCATTGCGCAAGTTAGCTCTGAAAAACAGGTTTAAGTCATACGCTGTACCTGATAATGTCGGTGGCAGATTTACACTCCTCTCACCTGTTTGTCTATTTCCTGCTGCTTGTGCTGGAATTGATATTATGAAATTATTAGAGGGGGCTCAATCTATGTCGACTAATATATCAGCGACTAGACCTGATAAATATATAGGTTACATGCTAGCTATGCTTACATACCTTCTTGATACTAAAAAATCAAAAAAAATGTTAGTCATGATGCCATACTCCTCAAAGCTCTTTCGAGTAGCCGATTGGTTTAGACAATTGTGGGCTGAATCGCTCGGTAAAAAAAGAAATCTCAACGGCAAAAATATATATAATGGGCAGACACCCATAAATGGACTAGGGGCCACCGATCAACATTCACAAATGCAACTCTATGTTGAGGGCCCTTTTGACAAAGTTATACTGTTCATAAAAATTAATCAGTTTGAGAACACTGTTTCAATCCCAAATCTTTATACTGACTACTCATCCTTTGGATATCTTAATGGCCAATCGCTTAACAATCTAATTACTGTTGAGCAGGCAGGATCGCAATATGCGCTAACAAAAAATCGGCGACCAAACATGACGTTGACAATAGATAAAGTCAACCCACATTCGATTGGAGCTTTACTTTACATGTTAGAAACTGCAACAGCATTTGCTGGCAATCTTTATAATGTCAATACCTTTGATCAACCTGGTGTCGAGTTTGGAAAAAATTATACTTACGCCAGATTAAATCGGATAGGATATGAAAGTCAGAGTAAAAAATTGCACAACTTAATTGAACAAGATAGCGATGAATTTCTCATCTAATAGTGCTAATCAGCTGACAGGCTAACAAGTATGATCAGATGTTAACTTAGACTGATAGTAGCTAGATTAAATCATCTTTAAAAATAGTAGCCTCATAATAGGAACCGTAATATATGTTAGATTGTTTGCTCATTATAGTAGGGCTTGTGATGTTATACATTGGAGCTGAGCTTCTTATTCGTGGTTCTGTTAATGTTGCATTAATTTTGGGATTGCGCCCTGCTATCATTGGGCTAACTGTTGTTGCTATTGGAACATCCGCCCCAGAGCTTGTTGCATCAATTTATGCCTCAATACGAGGTTCAACAGATGTTACACTTGGGAATGTGCTTGGCTCTAATATTGCTAACATTGGGGCTGTTTTAGCGATCGGAGCGACTATCACACCACTTTTGTTTGCAAGGGAGATCGCAATTAAAGAGTACCCTATTTTGCTCCTCTTTACATTACTGCTCTTTGCATTAGCATATGATCAGAATCTATCTTTTCTTGACGGAATCTTGCTATTGACTGGATTAATCCTCTTTAATGCCTATCTTCTTATATCTATCAAGTACAATAAAAAACGACCAGAAGTAGAGATTGCCCTCGCAGTGACTAATGAGTTGATTGTGAAAAAGCGACCATCACTACTGTTTGAATCTATAGTTACCATCTTAGGGATCGCTATTTTGTTAACCGGAGCTTATCTGTTAGTTGAAAGCGCAGTATCCCTAGCAAGGGCTGTTGGTGTTAGTGAGCTTATTATAGGTATAACGATTGTCGCAATCGGCACAAGCATACCAGAACTAGCTACTACTGTAATAGCAACTATAAAACGAAAATCAGACATTGCAATCGGCGCTATCGTCGGCTCTAACATATACAATATCGGCTTGATACTAGGGCTCGCCGCAATCGTTGCACCTATTGAAGTTTCAAAATCAGTCTTGAATCAAGAGATGATTGTAATGTTACTTTTTACCCTTGCACTAATACCACTTGCAATAATAGGAAAGGCTAGGAGAACAAGCGGACTCATCCTCATTAGCCTCTACATATTTTTTATACTCTATATATTAATCTAGCCAACTTAATCTTGACTGCTAAGTTTTACCTTTTATACATCTTTTTCATCATCTGCTTGCGCATTTTTGCATGAGCTGCCTTATCTTCAGGGGTCATTGTAGCTGAAACAGCTTGGTGATGAGTCAATCTCATCTTCGTTAAAGTTGCCACTTGATTTGCAATCGCCTCTTTTTTAGTCGCTAAATCACTTTGACTTACTTTCTCTTGGAACAGCTCATTATGAAACTCCATTTTTAATGCTCTTAACTTTTCGTAGTTTCCTTTAGCCTCGGTCATATAGCTTTTTCTTTGAGTCTGCATTTTACTCTGCCGAGCCATACGCGCAGTCATTATTTCTCGTTGCTTTGATTTTTGTGCTACATCTAAGATTGAGATAAACTGTTGGTGAATTGTAAGATTTGAGGCTGTTACTTTTGCACTCTCATTAACTATTGAACTTTTTAGGTTAGCTAGCTCAGCCACGTTTGGATTCTCTTTTTCTAACTCTGCATGAAACTTCTTTCTTAGCATCTGTAATTTTTCTCTAGCAGCTTTAAGTGCTGTGCTACGATCTGATCTTAACATCTCAAGCTTGCTATCTTGCTCGGATGTGAGATTAAGAGATTTAAAATCTGAATCATAATGAGTGTATCCTCTAGCTCCCATACCGCCGCCAGACATCATCATGTGACCGCCACCAGCTCCCATACCACCGCCATGCATCATCATAGGACCGCCGCCAGCTCCCATAGGGCAGTCAGACATCATCATAGGACCACCGCCAGCTCCCATACCGCCACCAGACATCATCATATGATCGCCGCCGCCAGCTCCCATGCCACAACCAGACATCATAATGTGACGACCGCCACCTCTGCCTCTGGACATCATGTGTCCCTTCTTTTTACCACCTTTAGGCGACATGTTGCTCATCATTTTTTTACGGGTGGCCTTCTGTTCTGAAGTCAAACTCATTACAGTCGATTCCTTTAAATCAAGCTTCCCTCGCTTCATTTTTGAACTCTCAGCTATTATCAACTTTTTGAGTTTATTTAAATTGCTTTCACTACTCTTTTCTTTAAACAGCTCATCATAAAACTCCATTTTTAACTTTTGTAGCTTTTCAGAGCTTTTCATTGATGCTTTATAATATTTATCAGAGAGCTTTTGTAACTTTTTATTCATAGATGGACGATCATTCATAAATTGTTGCAGTTTAGCTTTCTGAGCCGAATCTAGAATCTCTATCGACTCTTCCTTTGAAGTTAACTTATTTAGCTCTATTTCTGATCGTATTTGCCCAATTTCATCTTTTAATTTTTCTAATTTCGATGTTTTTGGGTTATCTTTATCTACCTCTTTGTGAAATTTTTTCTTCAATTTGTACAACTTTTTATTGCTATTTTGATAGTCTGATTGACCTTTACTCTCTATCTTCTCTAACTTAGCAGCCTGATCTTCAGTAAGGTTGAGATCCAATACACCAGACTCTAAAGCAAAACAGCCCCCCATCATATGTTTAGGGTTGCCACACATCATTGGCTCCATAACCATCTTGTCTGGTTTGACCGCAATTACCTGCTCTGACAAACCTTTAATATAGGCAGCTTTTGCATCCACAAACAGACTGCCAAACAATAAAACAATAGCGGCTAGCAGCACTACATCAAGATATTTGTACATTCGTTTAGACATTTTAAAAGCCCCCTGTTAAGATTAAATGATAGCACCTACATCATAACACTACTGGCTAATAGTGTCAATATCACTGCAGGAGATTACCTCTTTTGGTATATATGATCTCAACCTGCTTGATGACAAATAATTACTACCCAATTAGTTGTTTGATAACTAGTTCTCCAATTTTATCTAATGGTGCAACCTGGTCAACTCCTCCGAGTTTAATTGCTTCTTTGGGCATCCCAAAAACTAAAGAGGTTGCCTCGTCTTGTGCAATATTATATCCGCCATTATTTTTCATAGCTAACATAGCATTGGCTCCATCGGATCCCATACCTGTTAGCATAATCCCAATTCCTCGCTTTTTGGCAACATTTGCCATCGATTCAAACAGAACCTCAACTGATGGGCGGTGTCCACAGATAAGTTCTTCATCAGAAATGTCAACTACATCTTTACCCGCTACTTTCTTTAAACGCATATGGCCTGAACCAGGAGCTATTAAGCATACACCTCTCTTTAGCTGATCGTTCATCTTAGCTTCTCTTACCTCTACCTTGCATATTGAGTCTAATCGTTTGGCAAATGACTTCGTAAATCCAGCTGTCATATGTTGCGTAACAAGTATCGGTGGAGAATTGCTCGGCATCGCAGACAAGAGATTCCTTAACGCATTCGTCCCTCCTATCGAAGCTCCTATTGCTATAATCTTGTCTGTCATGAAAAGATCTGGCAAGGTTAAGCTTCCTTCATTCTGCACTCGATTACTGATTTTACCTATATCTACTTTCGATGCTGCATATATCTTATCTATCAACTCTAGCGATATCTCCGCTATATTCTCTTTGCTTAAAACCGGCTTAGCTAGAAAATCAACTGCTCCTAGCTCTAATGCTTGCAAGGTTATCTCGGCACCCTCCTTAGTCAATGATGAAATCATTACAGTAGGAATTGGGTAATGCTTCATTAATATCTTTAGAAAACTCGTCCCATCCATTCTTGGCATCTCAATATCGAGTGTTATAACATCTGGCTTATGATCTACAATCATAGCGCGAGCTTCGTATGGATCAGAAGCTGAACCTATTACCTCGATATCTTCTGCTTCGCTTAGTATCCCGTTTAGAACTTTGCAGACAATAGCTGAGTCATCAATGATTAAAACTTTGATCATTCTAAAATCTAATATAGCCGCTCGTTCGGTGGGCAAAGCTCCAAAATGTTTATCAATATAATCGGTCCCTCAGAACTCTTTGCAACTCCACTTAAATAATCTGTATTTAATCGGTCGTGGAATCTCTCGATTGGAGTTATATCTGCTTGACCAATCTCCTCTATACCTAAAACTTTATCCACATATAAGCCTGTCACACTCTTACCAATATCAACTATTATAACATTCTTGCTCGCTCCATTATCATTGCTTGCTGGAATAGAGAGCTTCCTCTTTAAATCAAATACTGCAATTACTTGATCTCGTAAGTTCATAACTCCATCTACGAATGTCAAACTATTTGGCACTGGCGTTACCGGCTCTTTTAATATAATTTCTTTTACTAGTGAAATGTTCATCCCATAACGTTCATTATCCAACATGAAAACAAGAAATGTCATAACATCCAATGGCTCTTTTGATCCCTGAGACCTGATAGATGGCTCATCTATCTGGCTAGATTTTATAGCACCGTTTGATCTCATTTTGCTGCTCTCAACTAAATCAACCTCGCCTATTTTTGCTCTACTAACTCTGTCGGCAGATAGTTTATGATTTGACTTCTTACTACTGTTGCCAAACATAAGAGACTTTAGTGTATCTAATTTATGTAGCATTATATCAACCTCGCCAGAAGTGGCACGCCTGCGCTTCCTGACCTTGGACAAAAATGTTTCAAATATTTGACCATGATCATGAATCTCCGTTAGACCTAGTATTCCTGCATTTCCTTTGATCGAATGGACACGCCTGAAAATATCATCAATTAAGCTTTGGTTCTCTAGATTGCTCTCAAGCCTAAGCATTGCATCCTCTATTAAATCAATATGAGATTGACTGTCTGAATAAAACTCTGCCTCTGTTTCTTCATTCATGATAATAGTTTAAACCTTCTTGTAGATCGTTGGCTCAATATTTTGAAATTTGTGATTGACCGGAATCAGGCTCTCAGAGTGACCTATAAATAAATATCCACCCTCTTTTAATAGGTCATAATATTTATTGACTAGACGCTCTCTCTTTATTTTCTCAAAATAAATCATAACGTTTCTACAAAAAATAAGATCGAACTCTCCCTTGAATGGGAATAGTGGTTGCATTAAGTTTAAACGCTTAAACTTAACTAAGCGCTTAACTTCTTCTGAAATTTGATATTTTTGATTATCATTTTCATAATACTTCTCGAAATATCTATTTATAATTTGGCTCTCAATATTTTGTAGATCCGTGGCACTATACTGACCTAATTGTCCTTGTTGCAGTATTTCATCTGAGATATCAGTTGCTAAGATTTTTATATCCAATCTATCTAAATTTCGAACATTTAACAAAAATATTATTGCGATTGAATATGCTTCTTCTCCTGAAGAGCAACCTGCGCTCCAGATTCTAATTGAGTTGTTATCCTTCCTTATCAGCTCTGGAATAACTCTCTCCTCTAAAAATTGAAAATGCCTTGATTCGCGAAAAAAAAAAGTAAGATTAGTTGAGATTGCATCCAATAATGCACGTGTCTCTTCTGAATTATTTGATACAATCTTAAAATATTCATAGTAAGATGATATCCCTCTATCTGAGATCCTTTTATTGAGACGCGCTTTTAGCATATCTTTTTTTTTATCTGTTAGTTCAATGCCACTTACATTGTAGATATAGTCACGAAATAATTGAAACTCTTCGTCAGATAGCGCTATATGTTCAAAGGCCCTCATAGGTTAGCTTAGATCTGCTTTAGTTATGACCTCATTAACATAGTCACGGTTTAATCTATACTCTTGCAGCATGAATTTATCTGTGCTGCATTGATTTGCGCTGTTTGACTATTGACTCTGCCATATTACGACGCCATCTTGATAAGCGCTCTTCAGATATCTCCACTAGTCGTAGTAGTTCATCTAGCTCTCCAAACGGCTTTAGAATATAGTCAGTCGCTCCTAGCTCTAAAGATTTCATTGTCTTTTCAAAGGTGGAGTACGCCGTCATCATGATAACCTGAATCGAAAAATCTATCTCCTTGATCGCTTGCATACTCTCTATACCGTCTAGCAGTGGCATATTGATATCCATCAAGACGATTGAATATTTCTTCTGCTTTGTCATCTTGATAGCTTCTTCGCCATCCTTAGCAGTATCAACATCGTAACCTTCCATCTCAAAATATTCCTTGAGCGAGTTCCTGATACCTTCTTCATCGTCAACTATCATCAGTGGAATTGACATAATAAATAACCTTTCTAAAAAAAGTTGTTTCTACTTTGCGATGCCAAACAAAATCTAATTCATCACAACTATTCCCGGAACATCCAATATTAATCCTACCTTTCCATCTCCTAAAATTGTACCGCCTAATATGCCGGGAATCCCTTTAAATCGTGCTCCTAAATTCTTTATTACTACATGCTGCTGACCTAATAGATCATCAACAACAAAACCATATTCTTTGCCATCATTTTCAACTATAACTACTAATCCATCAGAAGGGGTAAATGCATGCGGATTTGCTATATTTAAAACTCTATCCAACCAGACAAGTGGTACCATTCTTCCTCTAATATGAAGCATCTCACCCTCTTGCTTGATTGTCTTAATCTCATCCTCTTGCGGGCGTAATGACTCACGGATGGTGGTAGTCGGAATAATAAATCGCTCAGCTCCAACCTTAACCACGTCCTT
>JBLYYQ010000102.1:0-2858 GCA_048550035.1 Nitrospinota bacterium | reverse complement strand
TACGCCATCTAAGATATCTGTTATCTTTATGATTACTACTTAGCTTAACTGCCTCCTGATACATGCGAGTGCTATCTTCATTATGATTTTCAGATTCTGACATTCTCCCTAAAATTATATATGCTCTATATTTTAGCTCTTTATCTGTAGCATCATTATCCAGAAGCTCCTTTAAAAAATATCTTGCCCCTGAATAGTTATTTAGATTCCAATCAATAATTGCTAAGTTAAGTAGTGCGCTATCTCTCATACTGCTATCTTCGTTTTGTTTGAGAAACTTTAGATACTCACCTCTTGCTTGCTTACGTTTCTTACTAGCTTGGAGCGATTTAGCATAGATATACTGAGCTAAATCTTTATTAGGTTTGGATAACTTTGATCTTACCAAGATACGCGATTCCATAATCGCCTGCTCAAATTGGTAGGCGCTAAGAAGTTTCTTGATGCGACCTAGCTCAAGCTTGACTAGATCATTGTTATCTCCTTTATTTAAATTTTTTGCTCTTAGCTCTGACAATCTCTCTTTGGACTTATCTGCAAATTCTGATAGTGGGTAATTATAGTAAAGATTTGCAAATTCATCATATCCATCAGATAGCAAGCCTGCTTTGACTTTTGATAATCCTCTGAAATATATTTTAAGGTCGATATCTTCCTTGTCTAGTTGTAAATTACCATCATTCAAGGTCTCTATACATTGAGTGCTAGTTAAATCTTTGCACGCTAACTTAATCCTTAAAACATTAACTTGACCTAATAATGGACTCATCTGGTGGATCTTTGAAAATGACGCACTCTCACTTAGAGCTATATCATCTATTGAGTTATTGCTAAGTGTTAAGATTAATTGATGATGTGCATAATCAGCTAAGATAAACTCGCTATCTCTAGCTAATATTTTCAACCTATTAATAAGATTATCAACTATCACTTCATTATGAGTAACATCGACTAACTCTACTGCTTTTTCATAATTAAGATTAGTTACGCAGCCAGTTAACATGCCAAAGGCTGTGCCACAAAAGATCGCACGATTAATAAATCGACTGAATTGCATGTTGGAATTTTTTGTGCTCAAAGATTTTTTCTGCCACCACCTGTGCACTATCATTCTTTTGAACCTCAATATCAATTTTGCCATCAATATGTTTAAACCAAGTCATCTGCCTCTTAGCAAATGCTCTGCTCTCTTTCTTTATAATATCTGCAACTTTGTCAGGAGCCACTACCCCTTGAGCTTCCAAAAATAAAGTTCTATAGCCTAACGATCTCATCGCTTTTATTCTCTCATCATAACCTAACTTGATTAATTTGCTAACCTCCTCTTTGAAACCAGTAGCCAGCATCATATCTACCCGTTCGTTAATCCTCTCAAACAGCTCTGATCTCTCTAGCGTTAATATAAAATAGATCGGATCGTAGATTGATTCTACCTTTGGATTGTAAAGTTCATCCATCTTTTTCGCTGAACTAAAATAGAGTCCAACAACACGTTTGATTCTAAAGCTATCATTAGGATGAATTTTTTTTGTTCGCTCAGGATCGATATCGCATGCAATTTTATAAAGTTGAGCTAATCCCTTTTCTTTAACTATCTCTTCAACCTTTTCATTAGCTTCTGAAGAAACTTTAGCAGCTCCACTCAATCTATCGGTTAGAGCCTTTATATATAATCCAGAACCGCCAGCAATCAGTGCTATTTTACCTCGTGCAAAGATCTCTGCTATAATAGGATCTGCATACGATCTGAATTTTACGATATTGAATTCATCTTCTGGATTAACAAAATCTAACATATGATGTGGTGCTAGTTGACGCGTTAAGTCTGATGGCTTGCCTGCTCCAATATTGAAATGTTTGTAGACCTGGATAGAATCGGCAGAAACCACCTCTCCACCAACTTTATTTGCTAAAATTGCTGCTACATCACTTTTGCCAGATGCAGTTGCTCCACCTATAACAATTAATCTCTTTTTTGCTGTTTTGTTCATAATCTGAAAATAGTATCAAAATCTTTAACAATAATAACAGAGTTGTTCTCTACAATTTCCAGAACTATAGGTAAGTGCTACGCAGATTATTAATCTACACCAAGCTTAGCTAGCCTATCAACTGCCTCGCTAATAGCAGCTTTAACTTTTTGTCGATCTTCTGATGGAATTTCTCTTAAAACTTCAGAGTTGTCACGATTAACAACCTTAACAACTATATCACCAGCATCATTGATAGAGTATTCTGTCCTCAAGTTTGGATATAGAGCTTCAAAATACTGGTCAACCTTTGCTTTTAAATAGCTACTTTGAGTGGAACTGCTCTGTTTGCTATCATCTTGGTGGGCAGCAGTAGATATCTTCCTTGCATCAGAGCTGATCGTTACTTTATCGACGATACAGCCATTGTTCTTTGCCTGATTCAAAGCTCTATTTTGCTCTGCAGAGTTCTTCGTTCCTATATTAAAACCGATATTTGCATGGTTTTCAATACCACCAATCGCCATAAACCCCCTACCCCTTTTTACAAAATTACCGTTGCCTCTTTTTGCACTTTGCAAGCTTACTAAATTTATCGGTTAATCATGCTTAGACTTTAGTTGAATTTAATAGTTATTTTGACTGCTCAAATATACTTTTCAACCGATGCTCCCACTCATTTCGTAACTTCTCTGCCTTGATGTTAATAATGCTATGACCATTTATACTGATTTTGGCATAATTGTCGATTACGACCCCTATCTCCTTGATATGCAACTTTGAACTAGTAACAAGTTCCTTGATTTTATTGACATTAGATCTCTTAGCTGAAATTATAATTCGCGATTGAGTTTCTGAAAAAAGAAAAAATTCAGGTCTCATATTAGT
>JBLYYQ010000101.1:0-8126 GCA_048550035.1 Nitrospinota bacterium | reverse complement strand
TAGAATGTGAATCAAATTTGTCCATGAATAACTTTGCTTCTAATTGGAATTTTGAATGCTGTTTTGTTTGCCTGAAACTGCATCATCAAATGTTCTATTTTTTGTCTAAATTTCATGCAAATTGAAGTGTGGAAAGTATTTTAAATTCATTTTTGAAGTGAGTAGCTAATCAACTAATGATATATCAGGTTTCATTACAGCACAATTTACTAAATTAAAATTTAGGTGTAGCCCTGTTTCACCGTGCGTAGCACGGGTATTTGGCTAGTAGGAGATATTTAATAACAAGTTCACAGCTATTCATTGGAGCTGGGGGAAAGAGTCTGGAGTTTATATTAACCTAAACCCAGTTACTTCCCTCACAGATATAGATGGAGCGCTAGGTGAAGCGATTGAGAAAGCTAATTATACTGGTAGCCTGATAACAATTTTATATTCAGGTCCAAAAATCGAGACAGTTTTTTTAACATCACCCCCTCTCAATGATGCTGATCTTGCAAAATATGTTATGCGTCAGGCCGAGAAAGAAAAGAGTTTTGATGACGAGTTAGTATTCACCTATAGCGTTACAGCCTCACCCAAGAAAAATAATATAATATGCACATCTATTTTGCCTAAGCAGTTTTTTGATAGTTTAGTAAATATATGTCTTGGGAATGAGCTGTATCTTCAAAAATTAATAGCCCCATCTGCAGTGGTTTCGCAAATAGTAAAAAACTCAGATCGTGATTCGAAAGAAGCATTAGGAGTGATTGCTGATCTAGGTGGAAGCTTGTATCTGTATATATGCCAAAGTAATGGTGATGTAGTATTTTCACGAATGCTTAATTTGGAACATCAAGTTGAAACTAACTACCAAAGGTTAGGTGAAGAGATATCAAGATCATTATTATTTGTTAAGCAACAGCATGGTATAGCAACTGGCGAGCTACTTTTCATGGGTACATTCCCAAATGAGCTTATAGAAAAGATAGGAGATCAAGTAGATTTGCCTGCTAAGTTTGAGGTTGAATTAACTTCTTACGACTGCTTAAGAGAGGTGCATAATATCAGCAGTAGCAGCGAAGTAAATTTTGTACCAAAAGATGTTCGCAACTTTGCAACCCGCAGAGCGTATGCAAAATATATGATTGCGATACTAGTACTTGCATGGGTTACTGCGTTCTCAATAGTATTTACAATTGAATATCAGATACGAACGTCCAATTTCAATTTACTATTAAATAGCAGTGAACTACAACGAATTAAAGAGTACCATTCTACGCTTGAAGCAGAGATAGCTAGTAAGAGGGAATTAGAATCGACAGTTATAGAATTAAGCGGATATGTTCCAATAAAAGCTTTATTCATAGGGTATCTAAGCCATTCATTACCTTTCGAGTTAACACTTGTGAATCTTGAGATGCAAGAGGCAGATGATCAAATCAGAGTAAAATTGAGTGGCATTTCGCAGGCAAGTCAAGAGCGATCAATTGAAACACTAAGTCAATTTGAAACTAATCTGATTCAGGGTCCTTATCATTTTAATGTAACAGAAAGCTGGCAGAATAATTGGCTAAAGTCAGTCTCTAACGAGTCTGAAATTAGTGACGCAAAAAAATTTGATTTTACTATTAATGGCTTTATAAAAAAATGAGAATTAACTTTAACAATATCAGGGAAAGTAGTGCTCAAGTTTTAAATCCTCGATATTTTGATATAGCAATTTTGTTGATTCCGGTAATGATTGCACTCTATGCGATTATTTTCAGGGCAGCTGTTGTGACGAGTCCTGAAATCGTGATCGAAGAGATATTAAAGAATGATGAGAAGCTAACAAGAGAGCGCGAATTGTTCAATGATGATGATTTACGTTACCTTAAGTCCCAACATAAAAAAAATCTAGATAATCTAATTAAAAACTACAAAGATTTAGCAATATTGCTTGAGAAAGTTAAGAACAAGTCGAATGAGACGGGCTATTTGCTAAGTTACAAGATCAAAGTTAACAACAAGGAAGAGATCTCCAATTCTAAATTTGACAAGATCAATCTAACGCTCAAACTAACTTCGAAAGATCAGAAGAGTTCGTATCATGGATTAATCAAATTTATAAGGTACATTTCAGAAGAGGCAACTGGTCTGAGTTTTAATGAGTTTAAGATTAAAGGCAATCCTGCCGAAGGTATAGATAATGTTGAAATAAAGCTGGAAGTTCTGGCGACACTCAATTCGACAGATAATAGGGAGCTAGCAAATATTTAAATGCGAAAGTTACTAAATGACAAACGGTTTGTTCTACTCCTTGTAGTAGTTGCAGGAGGGACAGTGATCTACAATATCATCTATCCAGTGATAGGTAGCAGTAAAAAAGTAATGTTATCTACAATTGCTACTAACTTTGAATTTGCTATGAATTCTATAGAGGATGATAAAGGGATGGCTACAGTTCAGAGTATAGAGAGATTAAGCGAGATTAACTGGTCAGAAAAGGTAGGTCGCGATCCATTCAAGATAATAAGCAGGGAAAGTCAAAGTAGCGAGCCGGTCTATGATTTGAGCGCGACGATAGTAGAGCCTGGTATAAAGTTAGCAATTATAAACAGGAAGAACTTCAAAGAGGGAGACCAGATCGACAAGGATAGTAAGCTATTGAAGATTAACGTAGGAAAAGTAGACATAAAGTTAGGAAATAAAGTGAAAGTACTTTCAATTAAATAACATCGTATAGGATATAATGAGCCTGTTAAGAAGGGATAGTTATAATAGACTACAGTTACTAACTGTTATGGTAATGCTAGCAATGTTTGGCTGTAGCACAGATGGCAGCCACCGTAAAAAAGAGTTACCAAAGTCGAATTTGACGGAAAGTGCAACTACTCCAGCAAAGATAGATAATTCTCCACTTAATATTCAGAAACGTCTAAAGCTACTGTTGGATGAGGATAGTTTAGCGGCTGATGATAATATGAATATTGAGAAGGTACCATCAGGTCTATTTAATTTTACGACGCAAGATGTATATATAAAAGATGCACTCAAGCTGTTCGCAAGTGAGCTTAAGATTAATATTTTACTAATGCCAGAGGTTGAAGCAGATACAAGACGTATATCAGTCTCTTTTCAGGGACTTCCATTTGAACAGGCAATTGAATCAATCATAGAGAGTTATGGCTATCACTGGGAGTATGAAGATAAGTTATTGCGGATATCGAAATTCACAACAAAGATTTTTGCAGTGGAATATATAAGTAGTAAAAGAATCGGTGCTGGCTCATCAAAGGCATCATTATCTAGTTCTAGTTCTTCAGGAAGTAGTGCATCATCATCTGAGATGTCGATATCACAAGATATAACTGTTGATTTTTGGGAAGAGTTGGCGGTACAAATAAAAGGAATGATTTCAGAAGAGGGGCAGTTGACTATGAGTCCAATCTCTGGAGTGGTGCAAGTGACGGATCGATATAAAAACGTAGATCGTATAGAAAAGTTTATAGGGTCGATCAATAAATCGATTCACCGACAAGTGGAGATAGATGTTAAGATTTTTGAGCTTGCACTAGATGATCAGCAGGCATTAGGTATTGACTGGAGTCAAATAAATTTTGATCTGAATCGTGGTGCAGCGGCAGCACAACTTAGTTTTGATTCAGACCGATTGCCATATGGGCTATCAAGTACAAAAGTTGGGACATTAGCTTTAACTTACGATCGAGGTGATTTTAGTGCGGTAATAGGAGCATTACAAGAGCAAGGCGACCTTAAGATAATATCGCAACCTAAAATACTTGCGATGAATAATCAACCAGCGCTAATCAAAGCAGGGGTAGAGCAGCCATATTTCTCACGTGAAACTTCCACTAGCGACTCATCAACCGAAATAAGTTATACAACTAGCTATGTAACAGTTGGCGTGATAATGACAGTTACCGCTCAGATTAGTCATGATGACCAGATAACATTAGATATAGCACCAGTTGTCAGCCGGATGTTAGGCGTTGCCTCAATCCAAAACGATGCTAATATCCCACTTGCAACAGCACCAATTGTGGAGGTTAAGCAGGCATCAACTATAGTAAGGCTCAACGATTCTAGAATGGCAGTTATTGCAGGAATGATTATAGAGCAGACGAATGATTCAGTTAGGAAAGTGCCGATACTAGGCGATATTCCCTTTATTAAACATCTGTTTAGGGGAACATATAAGGCCAAACAAAAAAGTGAACTAGTTATTTTTTTAACACCAAGATTGGTCAGATAAAATGTTAAACACGGCAGGAGTACAATCACTTTACCATCAACTAGGTTTTATTGAGGCACCGTTTTCTATTACTCCTGATACCACACTTTTTTCCAGGATCTAGACACTTGGTAGCACTTCGATATCTTGAATATGGAATAGCATCAGGTGAAT
The DNA here is from genome assembly GCA_048550035.1 of Nitrospinota bacterium. GTDB lineage: Bacteria > Nitrospinota_A > UBA7883 > UBA7883 > JBLYYQ01 > JBLYYQ01. The sequence continues at coordinate 3,733 of JBLYYQ010000101.1, read as the reverse complement.
TTACACTGCTCACAGGAGAGGTCGGTCTTGGGAAAACTCTGTTGTGTAGAAAGCTGCTAAAAAGTATACCATCTGATATCGTGACTGCCTATATAATCAATCCACCAGAAAGCTTTGAAGCTCTTTTATCCTCAATATTCTACGACCTCACAGGTCGGCAGGCAAGATGTAATAGTTTAGGTGAGTGGTTTAACAAAATCAACATGCTCTGCTTATCGATTGCTAACAAGCAACAGAAAGTTGCGGTTATATTAGATGAGGCACACTTATATGATATTAAAATGTTAGAGGGGCTTCGGCTGTTATCGAATCTTGAGACAGAGAAGGAGAAGTTAATATATCTTATATTGGTAGGACAGCCTGAGTTAGAGAAAACCTTATCACAAAGGGAGCTTAGACCATTGGCTCAAAGAATTAATGTAAGATACAGCTTGAAGCCATTTAGCATGAAAGAGACCAAAGAGTATATAAAATATAGGCTTGATAAAAAACGATTATATGGTGATGCTAGGTTTACGACTGTTGCATTAAATGCTATATACTATATATCAGGAGGTGCCCCCCGTTGGATAAATCATCTTTGTGATCGTGCATTACTTTCTGGTTATGTCAACGGTATTAATAAAATTGGGTTGACTGCTGTGCGTCAAGCAGCAAAAGAGTTGCAAGGCAAAATTTAACAATGGTGCAAAATGAGTATTATTGAAAAAGCATTAAACAAGGCTCAAAGCGAACGCGAACAGATGGTAGGTGATTCAACTTTATTTCCACAAATGCTAGAAGAGTCACAGTTTAAACTGTCACCATCTCGTCGCGATCATTTTACAAAGGGGAATATCTTGATGTTAACCTTTTTTTCTATATTAATTGCGACTACAACTTTTGTTATTGGCGACAAGATCTTTACGAACCAAGAGCTAGAAGAAGAATATAATATAGCAATCGAGAAAGTTAACAAGATTGATAGTGCCAAAGAAGCTTTAAGTCTAAGTAGCGACTCTACAGATTTAAACGAGGTTCAAGAGCAGCCTGCCCTAACTAGTAGCAGATCGTTTATTGCTGCAGGTTGGGATAAATTAGAGCAGGATAATTTTGAAGCGGCAGAAAAAATATGGCGCCCTGGACTAGAATCTATGAGCAAAGATCAGACGATTAATGTAATTACTGTTTATCTACAAAAAGAAGGAATGCTAAGACGTCTAAAGATGTTTAATCGAGCAAGCTATGTTTTTGCACTTACTGGTAGATATCAAAATCGACGAGCTTACTATCTATTGGCAGCTCCCCCTGCTGATAAATCAGCGGAAATAACTGAAAATATAAAAAAGGTGCTAAACTTTAATAGATTAGAACAACAGAAAGTCAGCCGTCTACTGGCCTTCCTTGATAGCTCATCAATTCCTAAAGAGAGTTCAGTAGCAAGTTTGAGTCCCACTCCAACTCCAACTCCTAGTGTAGCAGATGATAGAACTGTTCGTGCAAATATAGTAAGCCGTAAGGAAGATTTGTTGGCAAACGCTGGCAAAACAGATTTAGAAGCTATCTTAGTTGGTAGATCGCTAATTAGGCTTGGGGAATATAATAGTGCAATCAGCAAACTAGAGCCACTCTTTCGTAAACACCCATCAAACTGGGAGCTCTGTTTAGTGCTAGGGTTAGCATACATAGGGGCAGGTAATCTGCAGAAGGCAACTGATTATCTTAATTGGGGTTTAAGTGTAGATAAATCACAACCTGCACTCTGGCTAGAGCTAGGGTTAATTGCACAACAAACTGATGAACATGGAAAAGCGCTTTTATATTTTATGGAGGCAAAACGATTATCACCCGAATCGCCTCAAGTTTGGCTAAATATAGGATATTCTAATGAGATGCTTGGTAAATACTTTGAAGCAAGCGATGCATACCAAAAGTTTATCAACTATTCGGCAGGGGATAAACTTTATACAGCAACTAGCCAAGAAGCACAAAAGCGTTTAACGATAATTAATAATAAGCTACAACTCAATCAATAGTGAATCTACTCAATAATAATTAGGACCTCTTCAGCATAGAGGTTATCGGTTTTTGGTTTGAGTGGACCTAGCTTTCGTTCTGTTAGTGAAAATCCTTGAGCGATTTTTACTTTTTCTTTTTTTGTCCAGTCGATAAAATCTTGCAAGGTTAACATATGAATATTTGGTGTATTATACCATTTAAATGGGAGTCGATCAGTCACAGGCATACGCCCTAATGTCATCAACTCAAATCGAACGCGCCAAAATCCAAAGTTTGGGAATGATACTATCCCACGTTTGCCGACACGAAGCATCTCTTTTAATGTATCTTCAGGCTTACTCAATGTCTGGAGTGTCTCTTCTAAAATCACATATTCATATGAATTATCGGGCAAACCTTTAAGTCCATTGCTAAGATCAATCTGAAATACAGGGACACCATTTTCTACACATTTTCTTACATTAGCACTATCTAGTTCGACACCTTGCCCATGCACATTCTTATTTTTTATTAACCTCTTTAATAGCATCCCCTCACCACATCCTAAATCTAGAACAGAAGCACCTTCAGGGATTTCTCTTTCTATGACATCATCCTCCCATCGATAATAGGTAGATGATGTTTTCTTTTTTGTTAATCCTAATTTAGTAAAAAGTTCGGTAATTTTTTTGACGTTAGAACTTCCAAGTGCAGCATCTAATTTTCCAAGTTTAAGCCAGTTTTCCTTCTTCATCTTTGCAGAATCCGATCCAGCCTTAGATTGAGTTTGCGTGATTTTTCGTTTCATACTCAAGATTTCTCAAAAAATGGCTGACATGAAAAGCGATCGACTCTTTCTCAACTAAAAAGGCATCATGACCGTAGAGCGATGGGATATTAATATATGTCACCGCACGCTTATTGTTACTAATTGCCCATGCAAACTCTTGGCACTGGCTAGGAGGGTAGAGCCAATCAGAAGAAAAAGAGATGATTAGAGCTTTAGCTATAATCTTACTACATGCTTTAATTAAATCACCATCTGCCCAAAAACTAGCAGGATCATAGTAATCCATCGCTTTGGTGATATAGAGATAACTATTTGCATCAAATCGTTGAACAAATGCCAGACCTTGGTGGCTTAAGTAACTTTCTACTTCAAATTCGACATCAAAATTAAAATCAGGTCGCGACTTACCTTGCAATCTTCGTCCAAATTTATTATGCATTCCCTGCTCTGAAAGGTATGTAATATGTGCCAACATTCGAGCAGCAGTTAGTCCAGAGTCAGGGGCTAACTGATTGTAATAATTACCATTATTAAAGTTTGCATCGTTCATGATAGAGTAGCGACCTACTGCATTGAATCCTAACCCTTGTGCTGATAGGCGAGGTGATGCAGCGAGTACACAGATAGAATTCACTCTATCAGGATAAGATAATCCCCATTCAATTGCTTGCTGACCACCTAGCGACCCACCAATAACTGTTACCAAACGATTGACTCCTATCATATCTAATAGCTCTGCTTGACTCTTTACCCAATCATGAACTGTGATAATCGGAAATGATAGAGCATACTCTTTTTTGGTTACAGGATTGATTGAACTAGGACCGGTTGAGCCATAGCAGCTCCCAATAAAGTTTGAGCATATTATAAAATATTTATTACTATCAAGAGGTTTGCCAGGGCCTATCATACTGTCCCACCATCCAGGGTGAGTCGCGCGCCAACTTTTACCAGACTCAACGGCAT
>JBLYYQ010000100.1:0-4165 GCA_048550035.1 Nitrospinota bacterium | reverse complement strand
TGCACTCCTAATCGGAAAACGCCAAAAAAATCGCAAGAGAGAGGTTTTGATATTGATAAAGTTTAATGGTGGAGCCGACGGGATTCGAACCCGTGACCTTCTGAATGCCATTCAGACGCGCTCCCAGCTGCGCCACGGCCCCTATAACTTATCAAATCTATCTCTAATCATTTCTATTGTCAATATTTAATAGCATCTTAACTGAAACTCTACGATCAATTTTATTATCTCTTATCTTATTTATGTTAAAAACAATCTAGCTCTAATGGTAGCAAAATTTAGATATCAGGTTTTAACTACTATTTAAGAGAAAAATTTCATTGACACCTATTGCCAACTGCAGTTATTATACTTCTTTATGTTGCTATGCGGGGTCGTAGTTCAGTTGGTTAGAATGCCGGCCTGTCACGCCGGAGGTCGCGAGTTCGAGTCTCGTCGGCCCCGCCATTTTCGTATTACTTTAAAAGAACTGTCATCCATTGAGATGGCTTTCTTTTCACCTTTTTTTCTGGATAACTCACTAAATTTAGAAAGCGCGACCCCATCAGGATCGAGATTCACTATATAAATCAATTTTTCATTATCAAAAAATATCGTAGATAGGATTGATTTCTTCCTGACGCATGGTTCTTTCGTGAAGCTGAACTCTTTCGTCCTCTAAAATTTCTAATAGCCCAGATACCTTCTTCTTTTCTGAAAGCATAAAGTTGCAAGCGTCAGCAATATCATCCTCAGCGGACAAGAGTAACTTCTCCATTTTCTTTGAAAACCCATCCAATCACGGATTTCCAACTCAAGCCTACCTAACCTATCGTTTAGCTGTCTAAACAGAGAGTCACCCATACGAATTCTTCTCTCTATCTGCTTCTTCAATTAAAGATTTATGCCAACCTCAAGAAGCTGCATCATAATTATTCCAATATTTGCTGATGCACACCTGATTATACTTTTGCGAATGCTTTGGAGTTGCTAATTGCAATAAAAAAACTATTATAATAATCACAACTCAATATGGATATTTTATGAAAATAATTATTGTTACTATCTTGGCTTCTCTAATCGGTACAAATGCATTTGCGAACGGAGGTCCTGTCGACTGGACAGGTGTAACTCCTCTTGGTGGTATTAGATTAAACCCAGTCAAGGATATACATCTCGATAAAGAAGAGTTAGATATTAAGCTACTTGATAACCTTAATGATTATTCAGTAATTGCAAAATATCATTTGAACAATACCGGGGAAAAAACAAAAATTTTGTTTGGGATTCCACTCTCATGGATGGGTAATGCAGGTGATGTTTTTGAAGCAACAAAAGCTGAACTAACAAGAATTGAAAAAGAACGCAAGAAGAAGATTGCGAAAACCTCGGCTCTCATAAAATTAATGCTAAATGGAGTTCAGATTAAATGTAAGCCGGCGGAGTTATCCCGGCTCCAGAGTAATGATTCTTACCCAAAACAACTTAAAACTAAAAACTGGTGTGTGACTAATCTTTCGTTAAAAAAAGGCCGTAATAGTCTAGTTATGAAATATAACGCCTCCATGTTTTACAACGACTCAGCTTTTACCAAGAGTGTCTTTACTGTATTTGAACAACGAAATCTCATGTATGAGCTATTTCCTGCTGGTTACTGGGATGGAAATCTTAGAGAGTTAAAGATTAAAATTGATTTAGGCGATTACACAGATTTTGTAGATAATATCTCTCCAAAAAAATATAAGCAAAATGGAAATATCTTAGAATGGAATTTCAAGGATGTGGATTTAAAAAAACTACAAATGATAGATATTACATTCAAGACGACTATACTAAACAAAAATGAAATCGCACGTTGGAATAAAATCGCTCACAAATACCAAACAGCAAAAATGATTGCTAAATCATCTAGTACGCTAGCTCCTTCGAAGAGAAGTAGTTATCAAGCTTCCAATATACTAGATGGTGACCCCAAAACAGCATGGTGTGAAGGCAATAAAAATAATGGTGTTGAGGAATACCTAGAACTTCGCCCGCAAGATGGATATTTTGAAATGGCAGAAAAATATTGTAACATAGAAGGGATTTCTATTTTGCCAGGCTACTTAAAGTCACAATCCACTTACACCACCAACAACCGTATAAGCAAAGTTGGTATTTCTGATTGCAAAGGAAAAAATAATGTTAGCTTTGACATAGATCTTGCTAAAGATTATCGACTAGCACCTGTCGTTTTAGAAAATTTTGACAGGGTGGCTTCGGACAGTTTCTATGCCACTTACAGGTCTGAATTCATTCTGCATGGCGAATACCATGACGCTAGACCAAAACCGCAACTTGCTTTCATAGAAAATACAGATTGCATAAAAATTGAAATATTAGAAGTAAAATCAGGCAAGGTTGAAGACGCATGTATCTCAGAACTATCTCTAATCATAAATTGTGGCTAATAGCTGTATTAACTTTATATTGCTCAGAGTCTATCTGGGCTAATGAAATTAAAATTGATCCAGCAAAAAATCAATCATATTTTTTAAAAAATAGGGATGTTCAATTCACAAAGCTTGATATTTCAAAGCTCTTAAATAAAAAACGACAAGATATAAGATGGTTTAAAAAAAATCCTAAAGCCCTCGATTATGATAATACAGCTAACTGCAAACATATTGCGAATTGCTTAAAGGAGGTTCAATATGATGTCGTTGAAATAGTTAAAATAAAAAATCACTCTAAAATTCCCCTTAGAGAGTTTAATCTTCATAACAGTTTAGGAACTCACAATTTAATCGTCGAAATCAACAACAAGCGGATTAACTTTCAACTTGTAGTTAGAAGGGGTGATCAATATCCGGACATTCTTACTGAGTTAATTGGTGTTCCATTTATCTATGCACCGACAAAGAATACCAATAACCAACACCAAACGGACATTAGAGAAGGTGCTGATTGTATTGCATTAGTCATTTACGGACAGAGGAGAAATGGCAGAAAAATTCCATACTTTGCTCCTAGAAAACTTTACGAATATACAGATCTAATTGGTAATAGTGAACAACTTAGTGATGCGAGAATCAAAGCAGGCGACATCCTCCATTTTGGCTACCAGACTGCTGTCATATCAATTGATAACAAACCGATTGGAGTCTTGGGTAATGAAGATATTATTATTCATACATTCCATAAACTTGCAGAAGAAATTAAATTTGAGCAGCTTCCATACCGAAAATCAAGATTTGATATACTAAGATGGAATCTTTAAATGCTATTGGCCTAAAATAATCTTCTTACCATTTTAGGATGCCACTTAACTCCCCTGTTCTTAGTTAAAACTTGCATCTGATTTAAGCATCTAGCAACAGCCTTAAGAGTCACTCCTCCATCTCTTATCTGCCTAGCAGCATCGACTGTTCGATATATACTAGGCTAGCTCATTGGCAACTTTCATTGCTAGATTAACATTAACTCAAAGTAGACCATTACATTTCTAAAAAAACATGTGAGTCAATATAAGAATTGATCTGTTCAAGAATGCGGTGCTTGATATGAGCAAAAGATAAAGCATTGGTAAAAAATTACTTCAATGGAAGATAGTAGATAAGCAGACTCAGAGATTGGCAAGCAAGCTTTTGTGTAAGACTATTTTATATAATAGTCAGGCTCCCTAGCAACCAAATTGTCACTCCTGTTTGCTATCAATCGTAGCTACCTTTACGAACTCTTTTTAATAAGATGCTCTGATCCTCACACCCTCGCGCACCTTTTGTATTCTTCCTATATCTTATTTACTATCCTGGTTAATATTATCCATTCTGAGGCGACCAGCTGTTTGGCAAAGACGCTTTAATGTATAACCTTTCATCAACTCTGTTAATGTGGTGCGGAAATCTGTGTAGAACTGATTGATTACACATAAACTATAATCACTTCCACAACGCTCTGTATCTGCTTCCTCTCTACAATTCCACGGTTCAAAGCGTCCCTCGATAGTTTTGTATATATCATAAATTGAGATAGATTCTGCTTCTAAATCAAGCTTGTAGCCACCATTATAGCCTCGAACGCTCCGGACTAACCCTCCCCTTTTTAATTCAGAAAGAATTTGCTCTAAAAATCTATATGGAATACGGAGCTTTTCTGATAGAACTCTGCCAGAAATAGGCTCATTGTCAGGCTCACACTGAAGATG
>JBLYYQ010000099.1:0-27403 GCA_048550035.1 Nitrospinota bacterium | reverse complement strand
GATGGGCATAAGGACGCTGCTGTCAACCAAAATATGATTGAAAAAAGAATGACCCCATCTCAAGTTAAAAAAGCAGAAGACCTTGCTCGTAAATGCGCTGCTAAGAACTACAAAGGGTGTTGAGTAGGGACTGCCCACTTCCTAAAATGCCACCGATTTTCTAACCTACAAAATCAAGGTAGTGATACTTGTGAAATATCTTTATACTAATGCTGATAGAGAGAGTAAAAACAGGACTACTGCAACCCATTAATTTTGCTTTATAAACCTATTAGTTTCCAAGCGAATGAAAAGTCATTATAAAACAATTACTTGAAAGGACAAAACAATTGAGCAGGCATACTGAATTCCTAGATAATTCCCTGTTAATTTTTAATAGACATTGCAGTATGAAGTATCAACACCAATGGTTGCGTATGTTTTGTAGAAATAAACAAAGAACTTCGCTGTAGATTTTCAATTTTTCGCTGTTTTTGTTAGGAATAAGAAGAAATTTTGAGATAGGTTTTCGTATCTGTGATAGCACACCGCCATTTTGATTTTAGCAATGGATAGAGAGCCTAATTTATATACTTTTTGATTATACAATATTCGCAAGTTTAAACTCGATGATTCGCTAGAGCTATACGATGAACTGTTCCTAGTTTCTAAGTAGCTACCAGACCTTCTAAGATGTAGGCAAGGAAATATCTGTTCTCTTTTGCTAATCTATCTACAGCTGGTATCAGGATTTCACTTTCACTTCAAACGAGAAAAGCCTTACCTTACTATCCACATATTCAGTAACAATACTTTTGATTTTATTGATATATGATCGCCAAAGCACAGACGCTACTTTTCCTTTAACAAGATTGCTATTTGTTACATGCTAACTATCCTTTGCAATAGTTGCGATACCACCTAGCTTGCTATTTTTGAAAACGAACCGTGTATAAAAGTAACTAAGCCCAAATAAGGTTAGTCCTAACCCGAAGAATGAAAAGACACGGTAGAGACCTTCTAGTTCTGATGCGTCATATAAGAAAACTTTGCCGACTGCTATAATCATAACAGCAAGCGATCCTACTCGTAAAAATCTATCCTGTCTGATGATGGCAGCTATTAGCAGTCCGGTACCTATCAGTATCCACGCTATTGAGTAGCTATAAATTTCACCGTTACTAGCAGTTATCTCGCTTAAATGGTCACCACGAAAAAAGTGGGCAATGTTTAAGGTTACTAAAATAAATAGTAGCATCAACATATAGGCTTTAAGATATGTTATCCACCCTTTTTTATCTAGGTGAACAAGCTCCTTACATGCAATTTGAATCCATATCAAAGGTAATCCAAAAGGTAGCAGCAGGCTATTTAAGATATGCCAGTTCCCGACTTCTTGATCTACAAATAGAGGGTTGTATAATAAAATATCAAAATATACTATTCGAAATAGTCCAGCAAAAACAAGAACAATACCTCCTAATGAAAATGTTGATCGATTAAAGTATCGTCCTATAGCAAACGATAATAATCCGTAGATAAAGTAAATGTTAGTAGTCAGTCCACGCTCAAAAAATGTTGCACGGACCAAGAGTATATCAACACCGGCATAAAATATATGGCGGATAAGATAATAGCTCATAATAGTTGTTAATAGTATCGATCCTAGCTCTAGTGCCATAACTAATTTACCGTCTGCAGATTTTCTAAAGTAGTAGCTAGCTAAGATAAACATAATGGCAGGTAATCCTAACTGGAAGATCGGCCACTCAACTGAAGGAGGTATTGTTATGATATTTAATTCTATCTCCAGCAGGCTATGGAATACAAGTCTGATTAAAAAGAGTATCTGTGGCATCATCAAGATGGCAAAGATCAGGGCAAGTGCTGTCCCTATAGATTTTAATACTTTGATATCGACTTTACTACTAACCCACCCAATGATAAAAAGCTCTATTGCAAATGCGACTGGTAAAAAATCATACTCTAGCTCAATGATCAACGCCAACGAGATAAATGTTGTAGCAGATATCACAAAGAGTGCGATTAGCTCATCTTTATAACCTCGTTTAGCATCATAAGCGACTCTGAGTTGTTGCAACGTATAAAGAGCTATCACACTTAATATTAGTGCAGTGGCACCCCAAAATAGTGGTATATCGCTAAGAAGGAATTCTCTGTTTTCTAGTCTGTAGTATGCAAGCAGGTAGTAACCGATGCTAGAAGCTGTTAAGAGCGATCCCCAACTGAGTGCCATAGAGCTACTCCATAAGATCAGGTAGCTACTTAATATGTAGACGATTCCAAAGAGCATAACCGTTAATCCGAAGATATTGTAATCCTGACTCTCCCATGCGGCTAAGGTGGCTAAATTAACTAACATAGAAAACCATGGCAAAAAGCCGTAGAGTCGCTCATTAAAATATGCAAGGGCTATAGTTCCTAATGCAATTATCCCAAATAGCCCCAAATCGATTAAGCCAAGTTCCGAAGTTGAGATCAAAACTCCGAACAATACTATCGCAGCTGCCACCCCTGTATAATCTAAGATGTAACTCAATTGATATATGTTCAATCCATCTTTCGATTTTTCTTTACGGACTTCGTACGAAGTAAATAAAAGAGTGGCAGAGGTTGCAATAAGGAATAGTGCAACCCAGAAATTATCTTCTACTCTATAACAGCTACAAGAGATCCAGACGATCACCCATGCGAATGTACCAATTAGAGTAGGAATCGAGAGCAAATTCCAGTTCTTATGTTTGATGAGGACCATTACTCCTGCAAACACAAAGAAGAGATAGGTAAATAGAATCGGTGTAGCTGGATAGTTAGTACCAATTAACGAGGGGGTAAGAAATCCTCCGACCAGCCCGAATATGGCAATTGGCATCCCATGGTAAAGAGAGAGGATTACAGCTATCACAGTTACAAGCGCCATCGCGATAAGAGCGGTTAAAGTTGGTATGAGATGATATAGATTAGCTGCTGCAAATATTGATATATAAAGTATGACTATCCCAGCTCCCGCTAGTGATTGTCCCATTCTAAGAGCAGCAGCAAAGCCTGGTTGTTTACGTATTATGTCTGCAATGTAGAGAAGCAAGATGGCAAAAGCTCCACTCGATATAACACGGACTGATGGACTTAGCAGATTATTGTCAATAGAATATTTGACCAGAAAGAATCCAGCCAAGACAAGTGCCATACCCCCTATCCAGATAGGGAACTTGATACCTAACTGTTGCTCAAAGTTTATCTTTTTATACTGAAATATTTTGTGAGCTGACATTCGTCGCTTCGGTTGCTCAACTGTTTTATCATGGAGGGTTGGCTCTGCTGGTTTTACTATGTCAGATAGTTCTACCTTCTCTTCTATAGCTGAACTTGTCAGATCAGATGGTGCTACCTCACCTTTTAATATGTCAGGAAGTTTGATCCCCTCTTCTTCAAGAGTCTTAGCTAATTCGTCAATAATAGATTTGAGATTTTGTAACTCATCCCTATTAGATCTAATAGATTTAATGTTGAGAATCATTACTATCAGAATTGTAAGTGGCACGCCAAAAAAGAGAAGTATTGCAATAGTGGCTCCGACGGCGCTTCCCATTTTTTTATTAACCTTATATTAGTGGCGTTTAAAATTTGATTATAACGGTAAAAAAATGAAAATGATAGATCTACTTGTTCAAGATTTTATCTGATATTTTGCTAAACTGATCGAATAGTTTTGCATTACCTAACTGATAGGTGATATCTTTTGTATGATTGAATCGTGTAGTGTAGGAGTCTATTGAGATCTAAACATTAAGCAGATGATCTGTAGGAGGAGATATGATTTTAAAAAGATTGATTGTTAAATCATGCAGTACCCAGAGTAGTTTTGCCCCACTATTTATGAGGCTTGCACTTGGTATAATGATCTTGCCACATGGGTTGCAGAAAGTTTTTGGTCTATGGGGTGGTCATGGTTTTGCTAATACGCTCCATTTTTTTACAGAGCAGATGGGGATTCCATGGATTCTTGGAGTCGCAGCAATATTAGCTGAGTTTTTGGGCGGGATAGGACTCATTGCAGGTCTGTTTACACGCTTTGCAGCATTCAATGTTGGGATGGTAATGTTAGTAGCAGCGATTACAGTTCATTTGAAGTATGGATTTTTCATGAATTGGTTCGGAACTAAATCAGGAGAAGGGATTGAGTTTTTTATATTGGCTATCGGGCTTGCGCTTGGATTAATCATCACAGGTGGTGGACGATTTGCAGCGGACTCGTTGATCAGTAGGAAGTATTCTTAAATATTGCAAACTTAAAGGAGCGGATGCTTTTTTTTAACCGATACGCTCATCTTAAGAAAAGTTTTATATCTATTAGTATAAGTTGCGATTACACCAGACAATGGGATAACCATTCATTGCCAAACTATATTCTTTTTAAGGCTTGTAGGCTGTAGTAATAATCAGATTTCGAAGATTTATTAACTATTACTCTCTAGTAAATCATTTCCACTCTCATCTAACATATCTTTGCCTATATCTTGATTTTGTACCACTATCATAGGGAGTTGTCGATTCTTGAGAGCTCTGATAAATGCAGCTTTGACTGCAGCAACATCTCTTTTGCTACATCCAAGGAGTAGATATCGCTGCAAGAGCGCCATTGCCCTAGAAGGTTTAGTTTTAAACACAATGTCGTTCTGTTTTCCGAGGGTTATATAGTTATTTAGATCTTTATTTTGTTCAAATAATGATTTAATTGAAAAATCTGACATAATACGGGCCATACTAGAGAGTACTTCAGCTGCCGCAGATTGATATGCAGCCGAACTGTCATCAATCTTTTTATCTAGTAGATCTATCCCCACAGGTAGCTTTTCTACTCTATCTATCCAATCTTTAACCATCTTTTCACCTTTAATAATTCCACCATGTTGCGTGGCAATCATCTTTGGTATACCGCAGACATCCTTTAACTTCTTGATTGAATATCTTAGCGCGCTATTACCTGGCATATAGATAGAATGAAATGTTACAAGATCTTGCCAATTATCTTCTGTTGCATATAAAGGTGCATCACTGTTATGTATTGAAGTTTGTCCAAAGAGGTCGCCAGTAAAGACTACGCCAGTTTCCGGATCGTAAATTCCAAATGCTCCTGCAAAGTGACAAAATGGTGTTGGGAAAAAGAGGAGCGTATGATTGGTAATCAAACGTAAAACCCACTTTTTATCTTCAACAAACCAAAATTTCTTTATTCCATAATGGACTAGCAATCTAGAGGTTGTTTCAGTGGATATACAGATCGCCTTAGGATTCATTTCGACTATATATATTGCATTTGAACAGACATCAGGATCTTGATGGTTAACAGAAAAAAGTTGAATTGAAGAGATATCGGTTATTTCTGATATTCGTCGTGATATATCAGGAAAGTGTGCTTGGCTACCAGGATCAATCAAGAGCCAGATCGGCTTTTTTGCAGGACCACCTTCAAACTTTTTGAGGAAGACATTTATCTGAAGTGGTGAACCTGGACTCCGATTGCCGACCCACCATAAATTTTTCGCAATCAAGACAGCATCGTTGGTGTTAGTACCGTCAGAAGCTGCCACTGAATGCCTGATTTGATGATCAGCACTTTGCGCAGCATCTAAAAGTAGATGTTGTAAGTTTTTGTCGATACTTTTTTGTGGTGGCTTACTATATGGGCGCTCAATAACAGAGGAGCCTTCCCATCGAATGCAAGCAAAGAGTGCTCGCTCGCCTAACACATCTTTGACTTTAGCATGAACAACTTCACCTTGTTCACACCAGAGATGTCCTGCAATGCCCTCAAAAATTACTTCTAAACAGACTGTCAACTTCTTTTGATTGATAAGTTGTAAAGTGTCAGTCAAATCTAGCGAAATTTGTAAATTGGATAGCCCCACATTATCTCCTATTCATTAAAATATCTTGATAACAGCTAAGTTCCCTCAAGCAATATTGTACGAATTTGTTGCAATATATGCAATAAATAAAAAAATATAGTGAAAATATATGCTCAAGCAATCCATTCGGATATATTAACTGGTAGCGTGGAGTAAAATATTATATATTGGTGGTTTAAGCATAGGTATTGAATATGATAGGTAATGTTCTAAAAAAGGTTATTGGTTCTCGTAATGAGCGAGAGCTAAAGCGGATCAACGCTCAATATATTGATAAGATTAATCAGTTAGAGCCTGAAATTTCTAAGCTGACAGATGGTGAGCTTGCAAGTAAAACTGCTGAGTTTAAATCTCGTCTAGATAATGGTGAGCATCTAAACAATCTGATTGTTGAGAGCTTTGCGGTTGTGCGTGAAGTTGCTTCTCGTGTAGTTGATATGCGTCATTTTGACTCACAGCTCGTAGGTGGGATTGTGTTGCATCAAGGGAAAATTTGCGAGATGCGCACAGGAGAGGGAAAAACATTAGTGGCAACTTTACCTTGCTATCTGAATGGGTTGGTAGGTGAAGGTGTTCATGTTGTGACGGTCAACGACTATCTTGCCAAGCGAGATTCCGACTGGATGGGTGCCATCTATAATAAGCTTGGACTATCTGTTGGTGTCATAAAGCATGGAATCAATAATGAGGCTCGGAAATTAGCTTATGGTGCTGATATTACCTATGCTACTAACAACGAGTTAGCATTTGATTATTTACGAGATAACATGCTGATTTCGTTAGATGAGATGGTACAGCGGCGTAATTTTGCAATTGTTGATGAGGTAGACTCAATATTGATTGATGAAGCTCGGACGCCACTTATCATTTCAGGAGCAGCGCAAGATTCGACCGATAAATACAGTAGGATGAATAAAGTTGCCTTAAAATTAATCAAAAATAGCGAATTTTACACCATTGATGAGAAAGCTAAAGCGGTTATGCTCTCAGAAGTAGGTATTGCAGCTGCTGAAGATGAACTAGGGATCAAAAATCTTTATGACCCAGCCAATATTGATATACTTCATCATGTCCAGGTAGCGATGAAAGCTCATCTATTGTTCAGCCGTGATGTTGATTATCTTGTAAAAGATGGCAAAGCAATTATTGTAGATGAATTTACAGGACGATTAATGCCAGGAAGAAGGTGGTCTGATGGTGTTCATCAAGCGATTGAGGCAAAGGAGCAGTTAAAAGTTGAAAGTGAAAATCAGACTGTTGCAACTATTACATTTCAGAACTATTTTCGCTTATACAATAAATTAGCTGGGATGACAGGAACAGCTGATACGGAAGCTGCAGAGTTTGCAGAGATATATAATTTAGAGGTCCTCGTAATTCCGACTAACCAGCCGATGATAAGAGAAGATCAACCTGATTTAATATATAAGACCGAAAAAGAAAAAGGTAAGGCACTTATTGAAGATATTGTAGATTGCTCCAACCGAGGCCAGCCTGTATTAGTTGGAACAAGTTCCATTGCCAAATCAGAACAGATATCTGGTAGCTTAAAAAAAGCAAAAGTTCAACATTCTGTCTTGAATGCTAAATATCATGAAAAAGAGGCTGAGATTGTAGCTCAAGCTGGACGATTAGGGGTGGTTACTATTGCAACAAACATGGCTGGGCGTGGGACTGATATTGTATTAGGCGGCAATCCTGAGATGATGATTAAGTCTCAATCTATAGACGAAGATCAAATCAAGCAGCAGGCTCTACTAGATAAGTTGCGTGCAGAATGCCTGGCTGAGCGAGAAGCGGTATTAAAGCTTGGGGGATTAAGAATCATCGGAACCGAGAGGCATGAATCAAGGAGAATTGATAACCAGCTAAGGGGACGGTCAGGGAGGCAAGGAGATCCTGGTTCATCTAGATTCTACATTTCACTGCAAGATGACCTGATTAGGATTTTTGGTGGTGAAAAAATCGAAGCTATTATGGGGAAGGTATGGACTGAAGAAGGTCTTCCTGTCGAAGCAAAGATTCTATCGAGATCTATTGAAAATGCGCAACGGATGGTTGAGGCTCATAACTTTGATATGCGTAAACATCTTTTAGAGTACGATGATGTACTAAGTAAACAGCGTGAAGTTATTTACGAACAGAGACTAACCCTGCTAGATAGTGAAACAATAAATGCTACTATTCTAGATATGGCAGAGCAGCTATTAGAAGAGCATATCGATCATTATCTAAACAACGAGGAGTCAGTTGATGATCTAGATCTTAATGGATTGGTTGATACTATCAATCGTATTCTCAACATTAATATGACTCTTGACGATGATCGACGAATTCATTTTCCAGATGAGACTATTTTAGAACATGACGATATAACCTTTGATAATGTTTATAAGAAATTAGGTTACTACCTTAATGAGGTGCTAGTAACAAGTAAAGCTGATCTAAAAGTTCAATTATGGAAGGATGTGCAAAAATATATTGCATTAAATATCATAGATCTCAATTGGAAAGATCATCTTCTTTCAATGGAGCTATTAAAAGAGGGGATAGGTCTTCGAGGCTATGCACAGAAAAATCCTTTAACTGAATATAAGCGTGAAGGGATGAGCCTATTTGTCGATATGATTGAACGGGTTCGTGTCGATATAATCACTGCATTAACACATACCAATATTGAAGATAGTCAAGAAAGCAGCAGGCAGTTAGGTCAGAAGCAAAAAGAGGAGAGCGAAAGATTAAACACTCAACTTTCGCGCAAGTCAAATCAACCTACTAAAGAGCCTCAAACATATAAGCGATCAGTTAAAAAGATAGGTCGCAACGAGCCTTGTCATTGCGGATCGGGCAAGAAATACAAAAAATGTTGTATGCTAAATTAGGGCAAATAGTTTTATTAAATCTGATTTTATGCTAAACTACTACTAGAAGTTTCTTATATCAAATAGGTAATTAACGGTGTTAAAAAAAGTTTTCACTACAAAGTCTGTAGAAGTTGCATTCTGGGCGATATTATTAGTAGCTATTGTATCGTTTGGGATGCCAGTGAGCGCTTATTCTCTTCCTGGATTTGCACGAGCTGATAAGGTTGACTGCCGTAGTTGCCACTCAAGCGATGCCAAACATCGATATAATAATCTTAATCTCAACTACAAAACCATTATGGGTAAATCTGCCGAGATTAGATTAAACGCAAAGATTGATACAGATCAAAGCAGTGAGAATATCAATACTCTGCCTGTAGATATCAGAGATGAACAGGAAGTTTGGAATCAAGATTTTGTAAGTTTTCTACGGTTGAACGATTTCAGTGCTATGGTCGGTTTTTATAGGGAACCAGCCCAATATTGGAGCTCTGATGATAGCCAAGAACATTTATGGTACCGATTCGGTTACAGCCAACAATTAAATCAATATAAACTTAACTTTGGTCTGTTTGGCGAAGGGATGAATAGTTCAGCCGAGGAGTTAAAGGATCAAAATCGACTTAATCGCTTACTTTTCACTCCAGAGACGGTTGGACTTGATGCCACATTTAGTGGTAAAGTTGCAGGCTACTATCTAGATATACTTACAGCATATATGGTAGGGTATAATGAGAATGAGCTAGCTTCATATAGTAATGATACTTTTAGTGCTGTTGCTAAATTGAACTTTAGTTCTGCTATCGATTTAACTCTATCTTACAAAACGTTGCTCAATATCAAAGGAAACAGAGTCGATAGTGAAAAAGCTGATGTGGAAGCAAGCCTTGGAGCAAGCTTTAAGTTGACAGATCAGGCTACTATTTCATCTTGGTATACTAACAAGCAGTATGGTTTAAACGATCCTGATAGTAAAGCGAATAAGGAAGGGTTGTTTACCTTACTTTTTATAAGTCACTTTTGATCTTTTCGACCATCTAATGCTACTCGAATAGCATCAGAGAGCTCCCCTTTTGTCATCGGTTTTAATACGAATTTATCTATTCCAGCCTTCTTTGCGATCTGCTCGTTAGCCAAGCTTGAATATCCTGTCGCCAAAATTATTGGAATATCTCTGTTTAATTTTCGAATTTGTTTGGCAAGATCTAGACCTGTAAGTCTGGGCATAGTCTGATCTGTAATAATAATGTCAAAAAGATCAGGATCAGATTTAAAAGCTGCAAGAGCTTCATAAGGATCATTGAACGGCGTTACCAGATAGCCTAGTCTGGTTAAAATGCGAGTGGCAATCTTGGTGATACTAGGTTCGTCATCAATATATAGTATCGATTCAGTTCCGAGTGAGGTCACTTTAGAAGTTTCGATTGATGAGTGAATTTTCTCTTTGATGACCGGAAAGTAGAGAGTAAAGCTCGTACCCTCTCCTTTGATACTATCGACATTAATAGCTCCTTGATAACTGTTTATGATCTTATAAACAATAGAGAGCCCAAGCCCACTATTTGAACTATCTCCTTTCGTTGTAAAGAATGGTTCAAAAATTTTATCTAATACGTCGTGATCAATCCCAGAGCCGTTATCAGCGATAACTAGTTTCAGATAATTACCTTCCTTAGGAAGCCTCTGTTTCAGAGCAGCCTCTTTGTCGATTATAGTCTCGGTAAGGGATACCTCTAACTTACCACTTTTGCCTCGCATAGCAAATTCGGCGTTGCTAATGAGATTGATAATAATTTGAGCAACTTTAGTTTTGTCAGCGAGGATCATTGCTAAGCTGCTTTCGATATTTCTTACTATTTTAATATTATTTGAGAGCCCAGCAGAGAGTAACTCTAATGCCT
This sequence comes from Nitrospinota bacterium, assembly GCA_048550035.1. Lineage (GTDB taxonomy): Bacteria > Nitrospinota_A > UBA7883 > UBA7883 > JBLYYQ01 > JBLYYQ01. The sequence goes on along the minus strand of JBLYYQ010000099.1, from coordinate 16,729 downwards.
TGTTCACTACTTTTGCTAACGATATAGGTTGCAATTTTTCTTTAGCGTTGTTGCCAAAATCTAGTATCTGCCTAGCTAGTTCTTTGGCATGCTCTGATGCAGCAAGTATTTCGTTAATATCAGTTAACAAAGAACTATCCTTACTAGCTAATGCTACTGCAGACTCTAATGCCATTTCGCCATGCCCAATGATCGCACTTAAGATGTTGTTGAAATCGTGTGCAACACCGCTAGCTAGTATACCGACAGCTTCCATCTTCTTAGATTGCTCTAAATCTTGATCTAAAGAATCGCTACTTGAAATACCTTTGAAAATTCCAATAAAGTTTATAACCTGTTCATTCTGATCTACTACTGGGAGAATCAATAGTTCAGAAGTGACGACTGACCCATCTTTGCACCTATTTTTTATCGAACCGCTCCAGATTTTTCCACTCCTGATGATCTTCCATACATTTGCAAGAAACTTCTCTGATTGTTCAACGCCACCTAGCATATTTGATCTATAGCCTGCCAGATCTTTGCGACTCTGCTTGATTAATTTTTCGAATGTTTGATTAACATATAAAACTGATCCATTAGGATCGGCAATTAAAATAGGCTGGTTTGCTTGCTCGATAGATCTATGTAGTAATGAATCTATAGTTAGATTTAAATTAATCTTTTCTTGGAATCGTTTTGTATTTTCAATATCAGTTAAAACTATTCCCAAGATAGGATATAGTTTCTCTTTTATCTTTCTTGGCTGATTATTCTTTGCAAAATCAAGTAAGAGAATTGACCCAAATGTTTCACCTGAACCTAGGATAAGTGGGAGCGAAATTAATAAATTAAGCTTATCGATCTTCTTAATTTGCTCAGAAATCATTGCAAGATCTGGCGCTGAATCTATGATAAGTTCTTCTTTTTTAATTATTGTATGCCAAAGCTTAGCTTGTATTGCTTCTTGAAATTGGAGCTTATTTTGTATCTGCTTGCTCGCTTGATCGTTGATAGCAACAATCCGAGCACTATTTTCTTCTTGCTTAAGAATCGCAATAATTGGGATATTATTAGCTGTAGCAAAAAGTGTTAAAATCTTTTGCCAATTATCTAAAGTTGAGTCTAAAACATCGGCTTTATTAGCTGATTTTAGAATTGAGAGTTCTAGCTCATCTTGAGCCGATGATAGCTTACGATAAGACATTTACATACCTATGAATCAATTAGAAGGTTGATCGTTAAATCAGTTTAATATAGCCAGTTATATAGGAGTAATTTAAGGCTAAATCACTTTTTACTCGTGAAAATAATTTAATTAAAGTAGGCTTGAGGCTGGTAAGTCGTAATATATTACAAATTATATTAATTCATCTAATTCTATTATCGAACGTTCGAGAATAGAATTTTATCTATTTCAAGAGTAATAATGAAAAGATTTTCAAGATCTGATAGGTTAGCGGCTGAGTTTGCTAAAGAGATTTCATCTATAATAAGTAAAGATTTAAAAGATCCACAATTAGAGCTAACCGGGATCCTATCTGTCGTCCGACTAGAGTTAACAAAAGATATAAAAAATGCGAAAGTATTCATCTCCATTTTCGATAAATTAGCTGATAAAGATCTTGTTATAGAGCGATTAAATAAGGCAAAAGGGTATATTCGAACCCAGTTAGGGAAAAGGATGCGAATAAGGAAATCACCAGAGCTACTATTTTTACTTGATTCATCAATCTCGCATATGGCAGAACTAGATTCGATATTAAAGGATATCAAATCAACCAATGGTGACTGATAACATTATATTTCAATCAGACTCTTTAAGGATGCTCTTTAATCTGATTTTCTATGTTGGGCTAAATATTGATTGAGACGCTCAATAGTTTTTTCTTTTCCTAATAGTTTGATAAAACTTCCAATCTTAGGGCCTGACGACTGTTTTAATAATAGTTTATAGAGATGTTGGAACCAGCTTTTAAGCGGAACATCATGTTCTTTTGCAATTTCGTAAGCTAAGTTTTGTAAATATTGTCCATCATGATTTTCACCAGATTTGGCGAGTCTATCTTTAAAGAGTGAGGTTAGATCTGCAAATTCGCTATCTGGATGCTGATCTACCTTATTAGATAAGAAAAATTGATTATAATAGGCGATACCTTTAGTTACGAGTGCTCTGTAATATTCTAGATTTTCGCTGATTGCAGGCTGATACTTTAGTAAATAGTTGATGATTAATTCTGGATCAGGCTCTGCTAATGCTATGATGAGGTTATATATCAATGAGTAGGTTATTACCTGTTTCTCATTACTACTTTTGGTGGCATGAAAGTTATCAGTCTGTCTAATAATGAAAAATGCTGGGTGATCCTTATCGGTGAAATTGTATTCATCGATAGTTGTAAGGTAACTATCGACTATTTTAGGAAATATTGGGAGCCCCATTTTCTTTGGTTTTTGTGGTTTATCATACATAAAATAGAGTAGCGAGTCGTATGGTCCGTAAGATAGCCATTGATCAATTGAAAGTCCGTTTCCTATTTTTTTTGATATTTTCTGACCAGTCTCATCTAAGAATAGTTCGTACTTAAATAACAATGGTGCTGGTTCGCCAAGTAGCATGGCTATCTTAGATGAGAGTCTACCTGATTCAGTAAGATCTTCACCATGCATCTCATAATCGATTTTGAAGGAGTGCCACCTAAGCGCCCAATCAATTTTCCAACCGACCTTCACATTCCCATCAAAGATAGAACTAGTTGCCTGATGGCGACATCCTACAGATTGGTTAGGTTCATCTTGGTCGCAACAGTAGCTGACACTGTAATTTATAGGATCATAATCAGTGACTCTGGTGGAATATATCTTATGACACTTCGCACATATAGGGAAAAATGGAGACCAGTTAGCACGCTTTTCTTTCCGTATGGTCGAAACAAATAATTTAATAAGCTCATCCTTGTTATCCATCACCTTCTTTAAGCCTTCATTAAATAGACCAGATTTATAGATAGCAGTTGATGACTTAAAGCTATATTCAAATTTAAACGAATCTAGAAACTTTTTTAGCTGATTATTCATATAGTCAGCAAACGAAGGATATTTTTCAAACGGATCAGGGACCATTGTCAAAGGCTTGCCAAGATGCTCCTTTAATAGAGTCTGGTTTGGTATGTTTGATGGTATATTTCTAAGTCCATCCATATCATCGGAAAATGCAATCAGTTCGGTTTTGATATCAGGAGCAAGCTCATTTAATGCTTGCATCACAAAAGTTGTCCTCGCAACCTCGCCAAATGTCCCTATATGAGGTAGCCCAGATGGTCCATATCCTGTCTCCAATAATATTTTGCTCTTATTTTGAGCTTTTGCACGCTCTATAATCTTTTTTGCCTCTTGGAAAGGCCACTCCTTAAATTCCATAATCTATTTTAGCTAGTTTACTAGCTGCCCTTATTGTATTTATCAGTTTCAGAGATGCTACTTTGAGTTCAAATTTATTTAAGTCAGCAAAATGATAGCAAAACCTTGCTAGGAAATCTGCTCTATTAATCTTCTTATCAGATAGCTCATCAATCGAGCCTATCGAATCTTTTGCCATAGCATGTAATTTTTGATCTTTAAATTTTAGTGATTTCAAATATTTATCTTTATCAATCGAAAATAGTATAACACCATGTTGCAAAATTACATTAGCTCTCTCTCGTTGGGAAATAGCTGTAAATTTCTTATTATTGCAAGTTAGCTCTAGCTTGGAGCGTGATGTGAAACAAGAGCCACTTTTTTTAAAAAAGTCATCATCAGGGTCAGGATCTAGTTTCAATCCAAAATCAGTAATGGCAGTAGCAATAGCTCGCTTTGCAAGAAGATAGAAGTAAGATCGATTCAGAAACCAATAAGAAGATATAGGTGCTGCCATTGAAAAAATTATATCTTTACTACTATGGTAAATAGCTCGACCTCCAGTTGGTCTTCTAACAAGTGCAATATCATTGGCTAACATGTAGTCATGATCTAGGTCGCTAATAGGTTGCGTTAGTCCGATTGAAATTGTTGGGCGGTCAACAGAGTAGATTCTAATAAGTGGAGATTGGAGCAAACTTGCCCCGATCTCTATAATTGCTTGATCTATCTCCATATTCAACTTTCCATCAAGAGGAGGGTCAAAAATAAGAGTCCAAGTTAGCTTGTCAGCCTTACTCGCAATCATCATTTTCTTATTATTGCTTCAATCATCAGAGCAACTGATAGATCAAAAGAGAAGCTAGCATGCCCTATGTTACTCAGTTTTATATTAGAGGCTGCCAGATCAGAGATAGAGTTATCAGATGGGACTACAAACTGATCATGCTCTGAGTAGATAGATGTTAATTCAAATTCTAGCGGAGTACTATCTGACTTATTGATATAATTTTTTTCTTGCAAACTCTTTGCTACTTTCGATATAGCAAACCGTGCAAGAGCCGATCCTTTAAATGGGGTTGCGAGTCCGATAACAGATATTATATTTAAGCGGTGAGCTAATTTAGTTGCTGCTTTGACCCCTAATAGCCCGCCAAAACTATGCCCAATAATTACGATATCTTTTATATTATACCGATTCGATGCTAACAAAATAAAGTCAACTAATCCAGCCGAGATGTCATCAAGGTTTATACCAGATGGGCGGTAGCGATAAAGAGCTGTTTGACCTAAATGGCTAATTCTTTTTTCTAATATACGCATATGAGCTGGAGTAGCCATAAAGCCATGAATTAATATTATAAGTCGACTCTGGTTTTGATCGTTGCTCGTTTTTAAAGATGGTGATCTTACGAATCTGCAAGCTATCCAATCTTGAACAATTAAAACAAGACAGATGTAAGAATAAAGTGATTCTTTGATAAAAGCAGGTAATAGTGCAGTGCCACTTTTAAAGAAAGTTCGAAACGATAGGTCACCACTTCGAGATAAGGTGACAACAGTTTTAAATAGGTAAAGAAGAGCATTGACTATGATAGGCAAGCTCCCTAAAACAAGAAGAAAAGTTAGGCAAACAGCCATAATCTTAATATTATCAGTAAGGTAATTCCAGCTACTACCATAGCAATACCAATGGTTTTCAAGCTTTGATCAGAGCTTGCATCTATCCAGGTAGCGACTGCTCTAAGCAAGTTTGGTGATGCAAAATATATTAATCCTTCCAGAACCAACATAAGTGCTAATGCAGATAAAATATATTCTAAAAAGTTCATTGTTAAAATAAAATTTGAAGCTAATAGTGAAATTATATTAGACTATAACAGAGCAATGATATCCTTTAAATTTAAAGATAACTATTAAAAAATATGAATCGTCAGGTAGCGACTGAACTAGAGCAGATATTAGATATATTGCTAAAAGCTCATAACGGCTATACAGCTGCGGTTTTTCTTCTAGATCAAACAGGATCCAAGTTAAATATTAAGGCATCGAAGAGTCGGTCAGATAAGCTAATTAAGAATATAAGTATCAATGTAGGTGAAGGTCTTGTAGGGTTTGCTGCCAAACATCAAAAAGAGGTGAAGATCGAACAGTTAAACGCTCGATCTCGCAATGCATTAAAATATTACCAAGGTGATGTTGATGTTGATTTTTTCTTAGCTTATCCAATAACTATTAAAGGCCGGCAGGTAGGGCTATTAACATTTGACAAGATCCGAGGTTCCAAATCGCATGTCGATCTTCACCTTGATCTTGCAAGTTATGCGAAACTTATCAGCTCAGTCATCATATTGATGGCTAGCGAGGATGCAAATAGTGATAATTCAGATACATTCAAGATAGTATCATCTATAATCGACCGCCTAACAGTCACCACAAGCTTTAAGGATCTAGTTAGAAGAGTGAAGGTTATAATGAGAGAACTTGTATCGTATGACCAACTAATCATTGCAGAAAAAGATGATAATCTATGCTACCTCCTAAATGAAAATGGTGAGATATTTGGCGATAGTGTCGAGCTTCAAAATTGCAGGATCGGTTATGTTTTATCTCAAAACATTGCAATTAACAGTCCTCTGACTGGGCAGATAAAGATAGCGCCGACTATTAAGCCTCTAAAATATAGCTCGCTAATAGCAGTTCCGATTGCTTTTGGAGATGATGCAAAATGGGCAATTGGGTTACTTTCTAGAACAAAGGAGCCATTTCCAAAAGCGATTGAGATCGGGTTAAAGATTATTGGTGCTGCTTTGAGTGGCTCATTTTATCATTACAGAACGAAGGTGACTCCGAAAATATCATCGATAGATATATCGAGTCGACTTGAGCGGGATCAATTTTTTCTTGAGCAGCGCAAGATCCTCTTTATTGTAAGCTTGCTTGGATTTAGACATGTTAATTTAGAGATTGGATTTAAAGGTGGCGACAAGGTTTTAAACCAGGCACTAAAACGATTAGAAGATGTAAATTTTTCTAATGCGAAAGTTATTCGCTACTATGCAGACCGATTTTTGATATTAAGTAATGTAGCAGATAAAGCTGATGGCTATAGGATGATGCAAGATTCACTGCAAGCAATTGAGCAGAAACCATTTTTATCAGAAGGTGTTGAAGTGATTATCAGAGGGGCAATCGGAGGTGCGCTCTATCCTGAAAATGGAGTCAATATTGAACAGTTAATAGACAAGGGAGAATTTGCATTAAAGGAGAGTCGACTATTAAAAAGTGAAAAGATACTAATTTATAATGATAATAATAACTATCTTACGAGCTTAAAATCGGTTTAAAAAAAACTGTTACCCAGCAGTTACTTATTACGATACCCATCTTTGCCGACAAGTGGTACAAATGAGCACTCTTCTTTGACGGTTACGAAGAATTTTCCCCCTTTTTTTCTTATGACATGTATCCTTCCTTGCCCATCTTTTTCAACCGGCACAATCATTCTTCCATTATCAGCAAGTTGAGCAGATAATTCAGTCGGTAGTTCAGGTGCGACCGCAGCAACGATGATAAGATCAAACGGTCCATATTTTTTGACAATATAGGCACCGTCGCCTAGGAATGATACTATATTTGCAAGGTTAAGTTGATTAAAGTTATGCCTTGCCTTATTTGATAATGAGCTGATCATTTCGACGGTGTAGAGCTTTTCGACTAGCAATGAGAGGATTGCTGCTTGATATCCAGTCCCTGTTCCGACTTCGAGTGCGATGTCATGTTTAGAGATATTAGCATATTGTAGCATAGAGCAGATAGTATAAGGGCTAGATAGACTCTGTTTATGACCGATTGGTAGTGTAGCGATATCGTAAGCATGTCCTGCAAGAGGAGCGTCGATAAAAATATCTCTAGGCAAGATTTTTACTGCATTGAGTATATTCTGATCAGTAATACCCATGGTGGTCAATTTTTCCACCATCTCAATCCGTTTAGATTTGAACTTATCCTCTAAATTTTTAAATCTAAAACTCGGACTTGCCATATAATGAAACCTGAACTAATCTTAAAGTTACTCTAAAAGTAATATATCAAAATATTTCAAGGAGTAATATTACAATTAAATTCTTAAGTTAAAAGTATCAAAATCAAGGTCGGATGAAAAAAAGAAATAGGCGAAGAAAAATATCGGAATCATTACTAAAGCAATTTTGCAATCTTGAGCCATCTTTAAGTGAGAGCGAGGTTCTAAGGAAATGGTGGGGCTCATTAGTCTGCATGAGTTGTGCTGGTTGTTGCCACTCCTCATTTATTCCGATTAAGATGGAAGATGCGGTCTCATTTTATGAGCGACTTAATATATCGATGAGTAAAGCTTGGTTTTTAGATAAATTTTTACAAAAAAGCGAATTAGATCGCGCAACATGTTCAATAGAGCTACGAAGCCATGGAGGTAAATGTCTATTCTTGAAAAAGTTAGATGACAGACTATTTGCGTGTGATAAATGGGATGATCGCCCAGATATATGCAAGGATTTTTTATGCTGGCCGATGAATAGGTTCGCACTTTATAATAATGATCAAGACCAAGATATGTTTGATGAAGATTTAGATTGGGAATCTAACTATAAAATTTTATTTGACAAGGTTTTAGAGGAGATGACAGGAGCACTCTTTGCTGATGATATGTTCTATTTTCATAAGAATCAGACAGCAGGCAAATTCAATTCAAGCTTTGAAGAGTTCCAAGATGGTGGCTCGTAAATTTAAGGATAGAATATGGAGAAAAGGATCAGCAAATTTTTTGTTGAAACATTAGGGTGCAGACTAAATAGATACGAATCAGAAGAGATCGCTTATGAATTAGAGGATGCAGGTTTTGTTAAATCAGAGCTAGGCGATAGAGTAGATCTTTATGTTATAAACAGCTGTTCGGTTACTAGTCGTAGTGATTACAGTTCTAGATTAGCAGCAAGGCGGGCGAAACGAAATTTTCCATCGGCAACTGTAGTGATGACAGGCTGCTATGCCAAAAGTAGTCAGACTAGTCTGTTAAAGATGCCTGAGATCGATTTTATAGTAGATAATAGTAAGAAGTTTAGTTTTGGCAAGCTTATTAACCAAGAGCGAGCAGAGCGATTAATTTTAGCAGATTCTAAAGTTGATGATAATGTTCAGATTCGCCCTATACATAAATTAGATAAGCGTACTAATCTTTACCTCAAGATCCAGCTAGGTTGTAATCAGAGTTGTTCATTTTGCAATGTCCGTATTGCTAGAGGGAAGAGTAGGAGTGCAAAGTTGAATGATGTCATTGATCATTTAAAACGTATTGAGCCATATGAGGTTTCTGAGCTAATATTAACAGGGGTTGACTTAGGTGATTACAATGATCGCCAATATCTGCTGTCAGATTTATTAGAGGCGATCTTACTTAATACAACTATTGCGAGGGTGAGGCTATCATCTATCAACCCTCAACATGTTGATGATCGTCTACTTGATTTGATTAAGAATAATGATAGGATTTGCTCTCATTTACATATCCCACTGCAGAGCGGATCGAATCGAATTTTAAATCTTATGAAGAGAGGCTACACTGCCGATTACTATCGAGATCTAATTTTGCAAGCTAGTGATAAGATAGATAACATTGGGATTGGAACTGATATTATGGTCGGTTTCCCATCAGAGAGCGAAGCTGATTTTCTAAGCAGTTATAAGATTATAGAGGAGCTGCCGATTATGATGGTTCATGCTTTTATATTTTCAAGCAGGCCACTAACAGAGGCTTATAAGTTAGATGATGATAAGCTACTAAGTGGTATAGTAAAAGAGCGAGCTAGATTAATTAAAGAGTTAGCAGCTAAGAAACATCGGCAAAAAAGGATAGATCAGATCGGTCGTTTTGTTGAAGTTTTGGTTGAGAATAGTAAAACAAAAGATGGCAAACTCAAAGGATTTACTGATAACTATTTAGCGGTCAGATTTGATGGTGCAAGCAGCTTGATGAATAAGATTGTAAAGCTTAAGATTACTGGTGAGGCAGCTCAGATGTTAGATGCTGTTTTAGAATCTAATAGTAGCTATACAATAGATGAAGAGCAGAGTAGAATGGCAGTATGATAAAGGAGAGTAAAAGTAAATTGATAACAGCGAGAGTAAGAAGAGAGATAGAATCGATTTTCGGTCAAGATCGTGCTTCATCAGAGCGAGAGGATCTTTTACTTTATGGTTATGATGCTACGCAGCAAGAGTCAATACCTGAGATGGTTCTATTTCCTACTACTGCTGATGAGATTGTAAGTTTACTAAAGTTGGCAAACAAAGAGCAATTTGCGGTTACCCCTCGAGGGGCAGGTAGTGGATTTGTAGGAGGGAGCATACCGGTAGATCAAGGAGTGGTGCTCTGTTTTTGCAGGATGAATAAGATATTACATATTGATGAATCTAATCTTACAGTCTTAACGGAGCCAGGAGTGGTAACAGCCCATCTTCAAAGAGAGGTAAGTAAGCTTGGGCTATTTTACCCTCCTGATCCTGCATCTTTAAAATTTTCTACTATCGGAGGGAATGTCGCCACAGCTGCTGGTGGTCCTAGTGCAGTCAAGTATGGTGTAACGCGTGATTATATATTGGGGATGGATGCGGTTCTTGCCACAGGCGAAGTGATCTCTTTTGGTGCGAAAACAGTTAAGAGTGTAGTCGGTTATGATTTCACTAGGCTACTTACAGGAAGCGAAGGAACCTTAGCGGTCATTACGAAAATACTCCTCAAATTACTCCCGAAACCAGAATCGGTTTATACAGCGTTAGGAATATTTCATAATGTCGATGATGCTACAAATGCGGTGGCATCAATTATCCGTAATAAGAATATCCCAAGTACACTTGAGTTTATAGATAAGTCTGCAATAAGTGTAGTTGAGCAACATCTTAATCTTGGTATCCCAACTAACGCTTCAGCAATCTTATTGATTGAGACAGACGGCAAAGATAATGTTGCCAAAGCAGAGCTAGAATCGATACTCAAGATAGCTTCTGATTTTAACCCTATCGAAGTTAAGATGGCTGCAAACGAAACAGAGAGAGAATTGATCTGGCAGATAAGGCGTGCTATTTCACCATCACTACTTAAGGTGAGCCCGACAAAAATCAATGAAGATATAACCGTGCCAAGGTCAAAGATCCCAGAGCTTATTAGTGGGTTAAACAAGCTTTCCAAAGAAATAGATCACCCAATCATAAGTTTCGGTCATGCAGGCGATGGTAATATACATGTAAATATCATGACTGATAAAAGCGATGAAATAAAATATAAACGAGCGAAAGCTGGGGTCGATAAACTGATTGAACTCACATTAGCTTTAGATGGAACATTGTCAGGCGAACATGGCATAGGGCTAACAAAATCGGCATGGATTGAACAGGAGGTAGGTTCAAAGCAGGTCGATTTAATCAGGGGTGTTAAGAAGCTTTTTGATCCTAATAATATCCTTAATCCGGGCAAGATTGTACCGGTTGAAACTAGTTAAATTTTTTTTAAGAGGTCAATAGAGAATGGATGTATTAATTATACTTGGTTCTAAATCAGACATCAAGATTGGTAAGATTGCATGCGACAAGTTAGAATCAGTAGGGATAAGTTATTCTTTAAGAATTGCATCAGCTCATCGAAGCGCTGCTCATCTAGAATCTATTTTAGAAAGTTCAGCTTCTAGCGCAAAAGTGATAATAGCAGCCGCTGGGATGTCGGCTCACTTAGCAGGTGTGGTAGCCTCAAAGAGCTTAATTCCTGTGATTGGGATACCGCTAGAAGGAGGACTGCTAACTGGATTGGATGCACTGCTTTCTACTGTCAACATGCCAGCAGGTGTACCGGTTGCAACTGTTAGCATGGGCGAAGCAGGAGCTGTCAATGCGGCACTACTTGCAGCAAGGATTATAGGATTAACCAATAAAACAGTTATGACTAATCTTGAGAATCAGTGGAAAGAGACTCAGGCAAAGACGATTGAGGCAGATCGCAAGTTGAAAGTTAGCAGCGATTGATTTCTAACAATATATTAGAGGTTTAAAAGATGGATATAGTTACTCGCAACGATTGGGATGGTGTGGTATCAACACTACTATTGACTGAAGCACTAACTATTGACAAGATAAAATTCACCCATCCAAGAGAGATAAAAAATGGCGAGTTCAAAGTTAGTAGCAATGATATATTAGTCAATCTTCCTTATGTGGCAGATTGCAATAGCTGGTTTGATCACTACATGGCAGGTCAGGACAAGGTCGACGGTATTGCTGGTGTAGATGGTCTCTATGAGGAAGGCTACTCTTGTGCGCGAATAATCTATAACCATTACCAGTTAAAAGGTTGGGATGAAAAGTATGCTGATCTCATAGATGCTACTGATAAATTCAACTCTGCGATGCTCACATTAACTGATATTTTAAGACCGTCCGGTTGGCTTAAGCTGGCAACTAGTGTTGACCCTGCAACCGGTTTTGAACCGTCCTATGAATATTTCAATCAGCTAATAGAGATAATAAAAAATAAGGATGTACAAGATGTACTGCAAGATGATTTAGTCCAGAGTAGAATGCAGCAATATTATAAAGATTTAAAGAATTTCGAGAAAGGAGTCAGAACAAACTCCACAGTTGAAGGGGTAGTGGTGGTTACTGACTTTAGAGGTGTACAAGAGAAGCTGTTGGGGAATAAATTTTTAGTTTATGCGCTATTTCCTACTTCAACAGTCTCTATACGGATTGGATATGATACCGATAGAAAATTTGTGATTTTATCGATTGGCAAGTCTATAATTAATAGAGGCTGCAGGGTCAATATTGGGAAGCTACTTTTAGAGTATCAAGGAGGAGGTTTAAATAATGTAGGCTCTTGCAAGGTTGGATCCGATCTTGCGGATGAGGTAATAGCAGAGCTAATTTTTAGATTAAATCAAGGATGTTAACAATTTCTAGAAAGTTAACCTCTACTTTTGTAGAGTTAGATAGAACTATAGTATGAGTTTCGAGAGAGTAATTGGTTTTAAGTATTTAGCAGGGAAGCGTATCTACGGATTTATTTCGATCATCACATGGATTTCGATATTGGGTGTTGCCGTTGGGGTGATGGCGCTTATTACCGTTCTAGCTGTTATGACAGGAGCACAAGATGAGCTAAAAGAGAAGATACTAGGAACGAATGCCCATATCATTATCAATAACCATTTTGGCGATCCGATTTTAGAGTATAAAAAGATGGAGGGCAAGCTAGCTACAGTAGATGGTGTTACTTTTGCAACTGCCTACATTATTTCACAGGCAGTTATTAGTTCGAATAGTAGATCTCAAGGAGTGTTATTGCGCGGGAAATCTTTTGACGATACAACATCTTACGAGGGTATTGGTAAATATATAATAGAAGGGAGTATTGATGATTTAGATCTTAAAAACTCTAGGTCATCAATAGAATTAAATGAGTTTAGTGAAGAGGTTGATGTTGTCCGTGTAGGAATAGCGTTAGGTGAACAACTTGCGAATAAGCTTCTTGTAACAGTTGGCGACAATATATCTCTTATTATGCCAAATTCAGGATCAGTATCTATAATTAATAGTAAGCCGCTAACTGGCAAGTTCTATGTGGGAGCTATATTTAAGAGCGGACTTTTTGAATATGATTCATCACTTGCCTTCATATCATTAGAGAGTGCGCAATCCATTCTCAACATTGGTGATCGTGTTTCAGGAATTGAAGTCCGTGTGGATGATATCTACAATACAGATAAGATCAGTGAATCGATAAAATCAGTAATTGGTTATCCATTTTCTGTTAGAGATTGGAAAGATTTAAATAAGAGTCTCTTTTTAGCACTACAGTTAGAGAAAGTAGCGCTTGGAATTATTTTAACTTTGATTATAGGTGTTGCCGCATTCAATATCGCATCGAGCCTCATAATGGTTGTAATGTCGAAGCGTCAAGATATTGCGATATTAAAAGCGATGGGTGCCACGAAGCGTTCAATTATGAAGATATTTATGATCAAAGGGATCGTAATCGGTCTCCTTGGAGTATTTTTAGGGACAGTCGGCGCCTTGATATTATGTACAATTTTGAAAGAGTATAATATTGTTAACATTCCGACAGATATTTATAATTTAGATAAGCTCCCTGTCAAACTAGAGCTAGTCGATATAACAGTTGTGATACTGGCTGCTTTAATTTTGACCATAATTGCAACTATTTACCCTGCTTATAGTGCCTCGAAACAAGATCCATGCGAGGCATTACGACATGAATAGGAATTCCACCGATCAGCATATCGAAAAAGATGCTCATCTACCACGGAAAATATTTCACCTAATATTTACTACTGCCATCCCTTTAGCACTCTATTTTGATCTATTTTCGTTGAAAATTTTTACAATTTTATTAGGATTTTTAACATTTTTCTATGTTGGATTAGATCTTTTGAGGATAAGTAATAGATCAATTAATTATTACTATGTAACCTGGTTTAAGTTTCTCCTTAAAACTCAAGAAATGGAGAGGTTAACAGGAGCCTCATATTATCTAATTGGAGCGTTATTTCTAACGATATTCTTTAGCAAGCCGGTAGTAATAGTTTCGTTACTCTATATTTCTCTTGGCGATCCGGTAGCAGCATTGATTGGGAAGCGTTATCCACTCTTTAAGTTATTGAATAATAAGTCAGCAGGAGGTTCACTTTCGTTTTTTGGGGTCTGCTTAGTAATAAGTTTAGTTTTCGGTTCAAATCTAGGGATCTTACCTTGCTTAGCTGGCTCTTTTGTAGCAACCATATCGGAATTAGTTTCAAGTAAAGTTGATGACAATTTGAGTACACCAGTAGCTGCGGCAGTTGTAATAACTCTATTAGGATAGGTAGTTTTATGAGCAAAAAGATTTTAGAATCATGTTCAGTTAGTAAAGAGTTCAAGATAGAAGATTGTATTATAAATCCGCTAAAAGAGGTAAATTTCACAGTTAATAGTGAAGAGATTGTATCTATAGTTGGTGAGTCAGGAGCAGGCAAATCGACTTTGTTACATATCCTAGGGGGGCTTGACAGACCAACGGGTGGTAAAGTTTTGCATAATGGCGAAGATATTTTTAAGCTATCTGACGCTAATCTGGCAAAGTTTCGTGCAGAGGAGATAGGCTTTATATTCCAATCAGATATGCTATTGAAAGAGCTAACGGCGATAGAGAATGTAGCTATAGCTAGAATGATTGCAGGCAAAAGCAAAGAAGAGAGTTTGGATGCAAGTAGCGCTATGTTAAAAGAGGTTGGGTTAGGAGCTAGATTAGGCCATATTCCATCAAAGCTCTCAGGAGGAGAATCGCAACGAGTAGCAATCGCAAGAGCGCTCGTTAATCATCCGATGTTAGTACTTTGCGATGAGCCGACTGGTAATCTAGATAAAAGAAATAGTGAAGAGATTTTTGCGTTGATTCAAAGATTAAATGAAGGGGGTCAAACATTTCTAATTGTTACCCATAATGAAACGATTGCCAGACAAAGTGATAAAGTTATAACAATAACAGATGGTAGAGCTAATAATGGTGCTGATAGCTGAAAGTAAGGTGGGAGATAATCTTTTTGCTTTTAGTCTCTGATATGTTAAGCTCAGACTGTAAGAGTGTATTAAATTTGTAATTTTGTAATACAAAATATTGAATAACAACCTATCATATGTGTGAAGATATGTTTAAAAAATTTACAGAACGAGCTCGCAAGGTAATTATCTTAGCGAGAGAGCAGGCAGAAAAGAATCAGCATGAGTATTTAGGGACAGAACACCTGCTACTTGGGATCATACAAGATACAGGTGGAGTTGCGATTGCTGTTTTACAACGATTATCTATTGATCTAAGACAGATCCGATTAGAGATCGAAAAAAACATGCCACCTAGCTCAAACAGTCTAGTGGTAGGCGATATCCCATTTACTAGCCGAGCAAAGAAGGTATTAGAATATTCCGTTGAAGAGGCCAGATCGCTAGGGGATGCTTATATTGGGACAGAACATCTACTTCTAGGGCTGATGCGTGAAAAAGATGGTGTTGGTGCTAGAGTGTTGACTCAGATGAAAGTAACTTATGCTGATGTGAAAGAGCATACATTAAGCTTACTTCGCGAACCAACAGTTGGACAAGAGAAGCAGCAGGTATCTAAAACTCCGGCGCTAGAGGAGTTCGGTCGTGATTTGACAGAATTAGCACTCAAAAATGAGTTAGATCCTGTGATTGGCAGAGATGAAGAGATTCAGCGTCTCCTCCAGATTTTATCGAGGCGTACAAAGAATAATCCGGTCTTAATTGGTGAAGCAGGAGTAGGGAAAACTGCAATTGTAGAAGGGATGGCACAGAAGATAGTATCGCGTGAAGTGCCACAGATACTTCATAGTAAGCGGGTTATAAGCCTCGATTTAGGAGCAGTAATTGCAGGAACAAAATATCGAGGACAGTTTGAGCAGCGAATCAAAGCGATAATGAAAGAGATTATTCGATCAAAGAAGATCATATTATTTATAGATGAGCTACATACTCTAGTTGGTGCAGGAGCTGCTGAAGGTAGCGTAGATGCATCGAATATGTTAAAACCTGCTTTATCTAGAGGTGATATTCAATGTATAGGAGCGACAACATTAGATGAATATCGTAAATATATAGAGAAAAATGGAGCACTTGAGCGGCGTTTCCAATCGATTATTGTTCAGCCACCAAATATCAAGGAGACAATCGATATTATTTATGGTCTGAAAAGCAAATATGAGCAACATCATAACGCAATATTTTCTGATGAAGCGATAAAGGCGGCAGTACGGATGTCAGATCGATATATTCCAGATCGATTTTTACCAGATAAAGCGATTGATGTTATTGATGAAGCAGGGAGTAAAGTCCATCTTAAAAAAGTAACATTTCCAGATGAAATGAAGGAACTTCAGGTGGCGATTGATGCGATTGTCAAAGAGAAGAAAGAGCGAATTAGCAAACAAGAATTTGAAAAGGCTGTTGAGTTGCGAGACCAAGAAGAGAAGTTGCATGTCGACCTAGATAAGATGCGCTATGATTGGGAACTTGCCCAAGAAGATTCAGTTCCGGTCGTAACTCATGATGATATTGCCTATGTAGTCTCAATGATTGCCGATATCCCACTGCAAAAAGTAGCTAAGGGTGAATCTGAGAAGTTATTAAAGCTCTCTTTAGAGTTAAAGAAGCATATATTTGGGCAAGATGAAGCGGTTAATTCGATATCAAAAGCGATTCGCCGATCAAGGATGGGTTTGAAAGAGGTAGATCGCCCGATGGGAGTTTTCCTATT
>JBLYYQ010000098.1:0-9937 GCA_048550035.1 Nitrospinota bacterium | reverse complement strand
TCACCTTCGTTTACCTCACTATCCTTAGAGTTATTGCTCTCCTCATTATCATCTTCTATGAGAACTAAATCCATCCCACAAATAGGACATGATCCAGCTTCATCTGAAATGTAATGAGGGTGCATAGGGCAGGTATATCTTTCCTCATTTGCAAAGGCAGTACTGCTTAAAAGAAATATTATAAATAAATTAGTTATTATTCTCATTTTCATTTCTCATTATTAGGTGACTATTAAATTCTGATGCGAGCTTGATATGTCTGCTATATTGCATTGCTAGCTCCGTTTCTATTGTTAACTTATCAATTCTTGCATTAAGAACAGAGTCCAAATTGGCACCACCTGATTCATAACTTCTCTCTGCTGCAGATATAATTCGCTCCATTGATTTTTTTTGATTCTCCAACAATAAGATATTTTTTTTTGCAAATTTACGTTCGCTGATGAGCGATTTCATTTTTTTCGTCCATAATCTTTTGATGCTATCGTAAAAATATAAAGCGTAACTCTCCTCATGATTTGCCGCTTTAAGTTTTGGTCTTTGATTCCAGTAATACCAAAGAGGAATAGTAATTGTTGCTTGCAATGAAAACCAATCATCGCCAGTAAAATTTTCTCCAGCTTCTCGCTCCTTGTACAAGGCTTGGATTCCGTAAGATGGACCATATGCTGCTTTTCTTGCTTTGACAGACTGTTCAGCAGCTTCAAGATCTGTTTTACTAATTAGAACGGGGTATATATCCTCAATATCTTTAGGATAATCGTTGCTTTTGATATCAGGTAGAGGAATATTTGGAATCTCTCCAACGAGGTTAATAAATTCTTCTTCTGTTTCTCTTTTTTCTACCTGTAAGTCATTTAATTTTTGCTCTATATGAGTTCTTTTAATGTCGATTTCTGACAACCTACCATAAACAGATTTACCTGATTCTAATCTGCCTCGCAAACTAGTTTCTAGTTCAGAATAATATTTGATCTGCTCTTTAAAAAAACTTTCTAATTTCTTGATTTTGTCATAGTCATATAGCGCTGTAATAAAATATCCTTTTAACTTATTTAATGAATAATCGGCAATTAATATCTGCTTATTCGATAGAGCCAGCTGCCTATCTGATTTTGCCCTCCGCAATGAATGCCTCGGAATTTTCTGCTGCAAACCATAGACTTTGGAAGTTGGTAAAAATTTATTAAAACTTGGATCAGCAATTGGAACATTATCTACTCCCAAGATTAAAACAGGGTCTGGCAAACCCATTTCAGCACTTGCTAGCTCTTTATATCGTTTACTATTTTCTAAAATCGATTCAATTGCTGGGTGCTCTCTTAATAGATCTATATAAAAATCAAAAGTTTCAGCTCTTACATTAAGCGGAAAAAAAGATACAATCACGATCATTAGGATTACAAGTTTGATTGTTTTGGTCTGTCTGTTAGAAGTCATGATTTATCAAAAATTAATTGCTATTTTTTTTGCTAATATTTTCCTAGCTCTATACACTCTAGTTTCTACTGTCTTTGGCGATACATTTAAAATCTTGGCACATTTCTCTTGTGAAAAACCCTCCAATACAAAGAGCACCAAAGAGGTTTTTAATTTATGTGGTAGTCTCTTTATTTCCTTGTCCAACAGAGATAGACCTTGTCGTAGTTCAGTTAAATCTTCTATATTACTATTTGGATCTACTGCGGTTCTATGATATCCAATATTGCTATCTTCTTCCAAATTACTACCCAACGAAAACCACCTACCTAACTTTTCTCTTCTATGGTGGTCATGACATAAATTGATGGCGATTTGATGAATCCATGTAGAAAAACTATAGTTGGAACTATATGTTTTTGCCTTAAAATATACTTTAATAAAAACCTCTTGCAATATATCAGAAGAAGCATCAGCGTCCCTTGTGTAGCCGTAAATAAATGAAAATAATTTTGGTCTATAGCGAGACATAATTTCATTTAAAGCAGAATCATTCCCATTTTGTAGATGTGAAATCAGTTCCTTATCTTGAGAATGTTTACTAATCTCTTTTGTGAGCATTTTCATAAAGACTATCTGTTATTAATTCGATTAGCTTTTCATTTTGCTTATCATCTAATATGCTTTGCATCTCAAGCAGATGCTCTAGGGTAGCCTTTTGAATTTCGCCCATAGCCTTATGAATTTTATCTACAGATTTTTGTACATTTTCAGAATAAAATTTATCTTTTTCTATACTATTAGCTAGCTCCATATTAGCTAAGCTCATAATCTCCTCAAGATACTGATTCTGTTTTTGATATTTCATCTCTGAATGAGCTAAGATTGTTTTCTGTTCATCAGTAATATTTAATGCTTCATACAGATGTTGGGGTGCACTGAAATTCTGATGCTCTACCTCTACAGTTATATCTAGATCTCTCACTATATAGAATGCGGAAAAAGCAATGACAAGAATGACCACAACTAACAATAAGGCACTAACGTAACGTTTCTTCATAATTTCTCACTAACTTGGTTGATAAAAGATAAGAAGAGTTTGAGGAGAATGCGTGCAACCCCATTTCAGCTTTACTGGCAGTATAAGTTTGTGTGGAAGTAGCTATCCCAATAATAAGTCCAAAAATTATAGAAAGAGCTATACTGCTTACTTGAAACTGCCAAACAGACATAGCTTGTAACATTTTTTCATGCCATGGAATATTATTCTCTCGCTGTAGCAAATGGATTTTATTCCATACCTTCTGCTCGATATCCCCTGAATTTGGTAGATCGGGTTGATTCTTAAGTGAGATGGCTAATAATTTGTCTAACTCTTTTCTAAACATGATAAATCCAATTTTTTATTATCAACTTATATAGCTTAATACGATAGTAAATGATATATCCCTCAAAAAATTTTAAATTAGCGCCTACCTAAGAATTTATTTATTATTTTAACTGCCTCAGTGGCAGATCTAAAAAATTGTGAAAGCTCAAACGGAGAACTTGAAAATCATTATGACATTTTCATACTTTTCTGCTATCATTATAGGAGGTTTAAAATCAGATAGGAGGTTTGTATGAAGAAAGTACTTTTTTTAATACTCACATTTACATGTATAACGATTTTAAATGTTCCCCCTGCGATTTCTTCTGTTGCGGAAACGTACTATGCAGAAGCGATGGTTTCATTAAAAGGCGATTCGAATTCAAAACCATTCACCATTCAATTAATCAATTATGGAGGATGTCAATTTAATGAAAAAACCAAAAAAGCTTTTAGTATGGGTCTTTCTGAAGATAAACCTGTTGAACTCAGCTCTAAGCAGGTACTAAAAAATGCTTTACCTCGATATGGGGAGATTTTCCTTTATAGCGGTCTTACTAAACTTAATTATCTGCCACGTCAATTATCAAAAAGGAAGATAGAGGCAGGTGGAATTGATAGGATGGCATTTTATGCAGCTGCAAAAGAGTCGACTAAGAGAGTAAAAACAAGTGATATAACAAACATTAAAGTAACCTCTTGTCAAAATATAGGAACAGCACCGATAATAACAGTTGCAAGTTCAGAGATAGAAAGACTTAAGGGAGCATCAGTAGCAATATTATCTGTAGAACATTACCCTGAAGGGGTTGTAAGTCTTGTTAGCTATAATAAAGATTATGATACACCTGGAAAATTAGAAAAACTTTTAAAAGACTATGTAAAAAAGAAACATACTGCTGACAAACCGAAAACATCCAGCTGGTGGTATCCTATCTATGATAATGAAAAAGAGTTTCGAGACAAAAAGTTACCAAAAGATGTTATTCTGCTGATATATCATGTGACAGATTAATCATCAAAACAGTTTGCAATTAGGCTTATCTCTGCTGGCTTATTTTAATCATTCATACAGCATTAAGATAAGAAAGAGATAAGCAAATTCTTAGATGTATTGAAGTAGAATATTAAGATATATTTTCAGCTACAGACATGATCTGTTAAAAGCTTGCCTTAAAAAGGTTACTCAATAGATAGTAGCCATCTTTTAAAATTGATTCCTTATGAAAACATGTTTACACTAAAAAATTAAGTGACATCCAATATTAGCGATAAAATAAGCATGCCCCCTAGAGGAATAATACTAGCAGGTGGATCAGGAAGCAGACTTCGTCCATTAACAGATTTTGTATGCAAGCAGCTCTTGGCGATCTATGATAAGCCACTTATCTACTATCCACTAACATCTCTTATCTTAGCCGGAATAAAAGAGATTCTTATTATCAGCACACCAAAGGATTGTCCGATTCTCGCAGATGCACTAGGAGATGGAAGTGAGTTAGGTATTTCCATTGAGTACGCATGTCAAGATAAGCCACGAGGAATTGCAGATGCCTTTATTGTTGGGGAGTCTTTTATTAGGAACCAGACTGTCTGCATGATACTAGGCGATAACATTTTACATGTTGCCAGATTTTCTAACTTAATGCAAAAGGGATTCGTATCCAATAAAGGAGCTACTATTTTTGGATTTCCTGTAAGCGATGCTAGACGCTTTGGTATAGTGGAGTTAGATTCTGATACAAACAGAGTAATTTCGATTGAAGAAAAACCTTCAAATCCACGGTCTGATTTAGCGGTAATAGGACTTTATATTTATGATGAAACTGTTGTCGATAAAGTTAAATCACTTAAGCCTAGCAAACGTAATGAGTTGGAGATTACTGATCTAAATAACCTTTATCTATCAGAAGGTTCTTTAAAATGCCATAGGTTTTCGCGTGGCAATCTCTGGCTTGATGCAGGGGTATTTGATACATTTGCTGATGCATCAGAGCTTGTTAGACTCATTGAATCTAGGATGGGAATGAAGATCGGCTCCCCTGAAGAGGCATCATATGTAGTAGGAAACATCACAACAGAGGAGCTATTACAGATTGCTAAGAAGTATAATAATAGTCCATACGGGAAATATCTAAGGAAAGTTGGTACTGAATAGAATCAAAGTAATTGTATGGGCAACACTAGACTTTTAAACGATGTATAGATCTTAGTTAATATATGGAACTTCTTTTGTCAACTGTTGTTGATCCGATTATTACCGTTTGCATGCCGGTATACAATAACGAAAAATATTTTACTGAAGCAATTGAAAGCGTTCTCTCGCAAGGTCCAAAAGAGATACAAATTATTGTTGCCGATGACGCTTCAACTGATAGAACATCTAAACTTGCTAAGGAGTATAAAGAGAAATATCCTGAGATTATTGACCTCATTCTACATGAAAAAAATCAAGGAGTCGTAGGGAATGTTGACTCTATCTATCCTTATATTCGTGGCAAATATATTTGCTGGTTTGCTGGTGATGACTCATTTTTACCTGGCAAACTTCAAAAGCAGTTAGAGTTTATGGAGTCCAACCAAGAGTATGTCATGTGCTATCATGATATGTTCACACAAAATAGAGAAACTGGATATAGATATCGCTATAACGATCCTCTGATAGGTGTAAAGGCCTATTCAGGGCAGGTCGCTGGTATGCTCATTATAGGACCTCCTTTCGTGCCAACTATGTCGATGATGATAAGGCGTCAGGGGACTGAGCAGATTAAACATCGCAAGGAGGTTGGCATTTTAAATGACTGGCTTTATCTCATTGAATTGGCCATCTCTGGACCTGTTTGGCAATTAGATGAGCCTCTCGGTATTTATTACAAGCATGGTGATAGTGTAACGACAAAAATGATTTGTTCGCATGAGCATGCGGAGTCTCTGTATAAATTTCTAAATGAAAATTATAAAAGTGCTGGCTATGATTATGATATCCAGAAAGGGCGTGCTCTTTCATATCTTAATTATATATTCAAGTATCTTCTCGCTCGTCAACCGAGAAAATCTATTCTAATGTTGAAGCAGTTACTCTCACTTTGCAGGCAAGAGAAACGGTTAATATCTTTTATCGCTTCCAATACAGTAGATCGTACAATCAGGCATACGATTATTCTACTTAAAATAGGGAAGGTATGCCGGTGATCGGAATTGCTTTCTTTGAGAGGAAATATTACAAAATAATGGATATAATTTTTTATGCTAGGTAGCGCTCTTTTATTGATTGTAGCAGGGGATAGCTTATCGTTATCCGTTGCAATAGTCGCAACTAGATCTATGGGCAAAGGTAATTAAGCGTATGCAAAATAGTAATGTTGATAGTGGTGCTCAACTGAAAACTTCTACTAACATCACGAAGAATGTTGTACTGATCGCTACAACAGCAGATGCGACAATCAATTTTCGAAAAACCTTAATAGAAGCACTGTCGCAAAAAGGTCATAATGTCTATGTATTCTGCAATGACTATGTAGCGCAAACTAAATTAAAAATAGAAACGCTTGGCGGTATCCCAATCGATAACCCCTTAAATAGATCTGGCCTCAATCCGTTTTTAGATATCTTAGCAATGGCAAAGCTAGCGATTAAGCTACGTTCCATTTCAGCAGATGTTGTCTTTTGCTGTCAGGTCAAGCCGGTAATTTTTGGAACATTTGCCGCTAAGATAGCTGGCGTTCCAAGGATAGTATCTATGCTTGAAGGATTAGGGTGGGCTTTTACTCAGCGACCTGATCCACCAATATTTAAGCTCAAAATAGTTAAGTATGTTCAACTAATTCTATATAGAATGGCTTTCCCACTCATGGATAAAATTCTTTTCCTAAACAGTGACGATATCGATATGCTTAGTAGAGAGTGCCATCTTAAAATACCTAGTTACGATATCATAGGTGCTATTGGGGTGCCAAAAAGTTCTATCAAATTCTGTAGCCCTAACCTCAATGAAAGAGTTTTTATATTTGTGGGACGACTTCTTTTTGATAAAGGTATAAGAGAGTTCGTATCAGCAGCAAAAATGGTTAAGCAACAATATCCTGCAACACGTTTTATTGCTTGCGGTGATATTGATCTGGGCAACCCTGCATCGTTAACTAAACTGGATGTTGCGAAATTGAAGTCTGAAAATCAGATTGAATTTACCGGATATATTCAGGATGTGCACTCATATTTACGAAACTCTAGTCTGATTGTGCTACCTTCATATAGGGAAGGGTTTCCGATGGTGATTCAAGAGGCAATGGCGATTGGGCGTCCAGCGATCGTTACCGATGTTCCAGGATGCAGGCAATCTGTAATTGATGGTGTTACTGGTTTTATTGTTAAGCCTTTTTCAGCAGATGATATTGCAGATAAAATGATATTCTTTATAAATAATCCTAATGCTATTGTTGAAATGGGTCATCAGGCATACCTTCATGCGAGTGCACATTATAATGCCGACCTTACTTCAGATAAAATCGCATTAGATATATTAAATTCTCAAGATCAATGACGAGAGTGGGTGTAGAGCTAGTTATAAAGTTGATCTCTGGATATATCAATCTCCTCAAAGATATCTAAATTATGATAGATGATCTTATTAAACCTAATCTCCTAATTCTCTTTTGTGGGACTGCCCTAGGGGAGGCATCGTTTAAGCAACAGGCTTATTATGCTCATCCTGGTAATAAATTTTATCGAGCATTATATGAAACAAGATTAACTGATAAACTAGTCAAGCCAGAAAATTATAGGCTGCTACTATCTTATAATATCGGGTTAACCGACCTTAATAAAAAAGAGTATGGTTCAGATAGCTCTTTGAGTAAAGAGCATTTTGATAAGCAAGCATTAAGACAGAAAATTTTGTACTATCAGCCATCTGTTCTAGCCTTCACTAGCAAACGTGCGGCATCTGAATTTCTTGGACGCCGTACGATTAGCTATGGAGAGGTTGATACTACTATTGGCGATACACGACTTTTCACACTGCCTTCACCTAGCGGATTGGCAGTTAGGTATTGGGATATTACTTATTGGCATCAATTAGCAAAGCTTGTTCGCTAGGTATAGTACTATTGATCAGTTTGCTCTTTAGTCTAGGCAGTTACAAGGCTATTGTACTATTAAAATAGAATTGATTCCCTCATTCTTTTTGAGCCCAACACGGACTTTTTCTGCAGTTGCTTTAGTTTTGAATATCCCAATACGGACTCTGTAATAATCACGAGATCCTTTTTTAAACTTGGTTACGTAGGTAAGGTATCCTTTTGATCTGAATTTCTTGGCTGTTGCTTCTGCATCTCTTTTAGAGAGGTATGATCCTATCTGAATTGAATATTCACTCTTTACGTCTGGTTGAGTTTTATGAATTCCATCACTTTCGCTAACGAGATCAGGATTGCCTTTCTGATCTACAAAAGTTTTAGCTGGCAAGTTGGAGCTAGTTTTAGTCGCTTTAGCCACTGCCTTATTATTTTTAGGAAGGGGAGGTGTGGCTAGTAGCGGTTCATTTTTGGTTTTAGTTTTTAACGGCTGCTCGTTTGGAGTTATTTCTGTAAGTCTCTTATCAAATGTGTAGTTAATCTTTGCATCATCTTTATTGTTACTGATATTGGTTTCATCTAAGATATCGTTTGCATTAAGTTTTTCTATTGTCAATCCAGATTGAGCAGAGTTCTCCTCATTGATACTGTTAGATTTTTTGTCCCACATAACTAACTCTTGTAGATAATAACCAGCAACAAAGGAGGTGAGTGCAAACAGGAGCAATCCTACTAAGATTAAGGTCTGTTTTTTCTTTAGCATATTTTTTAGTTACATCCTCTCAGGTGCCTTTACCCCCAATAGATTTAGTCCATTTTTAATTGTTATCATAACAGCTTTAAGTAGCATAAGTTTAGATTTTGACTCTTTAATCTCTTCTGTGATGATTCGATTGAACTTGTAAAATCTATGAAAGAGTGCTGCAAGTTCTTTGAGATAGTCAGCGATATGAAGTGGTGCAAGGTTATCTGCACTAGATTTCACTATCTCTGGAAAGACCAATAACTTTTTAATCAATCGCAATTCATCACTGTTATTTAATAAGGTTTCCTTAATTTCATCAAATGAGTCAAGCTTAATAGATCTTTCATCTGCTAACCGGAATATACTAGCTGATCTAGCATATGCGTATTGGATATAAAATACTGGATTCTCTTCTGTCTGGAGTTTGGCAAGATCGAGGTCAAAATCTAATTTTGCTTCTGCTGATCGATTGACAAAGAAATATCTACAAGCATCAATGCCAACTTCGTTGACGATTTCATTTAAGCTGGTGAAAAGTCCTTCTCGTGTTGACATGGAGATGATCTCACCTCCTCGCTTGAGGTTGACAAGTTGTATAAGTTTAACGATTAAATTATCTGGCTCTCGCCCAATTGCCTTAGCAACAGCTTTCATCCTAGGGATGTAACCATGGTGGTCGGCACCAAAGATGTTGATGATCTTCGCAAATCCACGGTTAAACTTATCTTCATGGTATGCAATATCTGCGGCAAGATATGTTGCTAATCCGTTTGTCCGTCTGACGACACGATCCTTTTCATCATTAGCAGACTCTGTCTTTAGCCATAGAGCACCATCTTTTTCATAAATTTCACCGCTACTTAGCAACTTATCAATCACTAGGTCTACCTTTTTTGAATCATGTAATGATTTTTCAGAGAACCAGTTATTAAACTTGACATTGAATGTTGTAAGTTCTTCTTTGATATCTGCTAATATGGTATTCGTTGCAAATTCACTTGCTAACTCAAGGATGTTTTCATTATCCAAAGTTAGCTTCTTTTGCTCGATCATTTCAACAAATTTTCTAGCAATAGGAATCAGATAGTCGCCTTTATATAATAACTCAAGCTGATCTGTCGATTGATCTGTTAGCTCTGTAGCACGGTAGATTAGGCTTCGCCCAAGATTCTCAATCTGTAGCCCTGAATCGTTAATATAGTATTCAGATTCAACATCAAATCCTGCGAAGTTCAATATCCGTTGCAATGAATCGCCAAGAGCAGCGCCTCGCCCATGACCTATATGGAGCGGACCAGTTGGGTTGGCAGAGACAAATTCGATTAATACTTT
>JBLYYQ010000097.1:0-4965 GCA_048550035.1 Nitrospinota bacterium | reverse complement strand
TGTTTGAGTCCTCTTTGCTCATTTCACCTTTTACCCAGACATAACAATATACGCCAATTACAAGTGTAATAACAGAAACCACAAGTGAACCACCTACAACAATATAATCCATGCTGTCCATAACCATGTTACATCCTCCTAGAAATCGCTAGAGGGTAACGACCGGATTACATACATTGACCGTTACAACTCTATCTATCACTCAATAATATTAAATTCACCAATTGGACTTCATTTATTAGTCAACAGGAGTCCCTTCAGGCTCTGCTCTTGTCTGACCGCCGCCTAATGCCCAAACATATATGGCAAGAGTCTTGATTCTATCTTCTGATATTTTTCCTGTAAATGGTGGCATTAATGGACGCCTAGTCTCATCAATCCCTGCATTGATACCATACTCTATTGTACGCTTGACCTCATCAGGAGAACCAGAAAAACGCCAAATAGAATCAGTTAAGTTTGTAGCACCAAATGCCTTAATACCTTTACCATCCTCGCCATGGCATGATGCACAATCAGCTTCTCCTTCGGTTTGACCTAAAAAGACTTTACGACCTTCTTCATAAATTTCCCCGTCAGGAAGAAGTGTTACATATTTTACAAGATCATCAATCTCTTGTTGCGATAGAATAGTTTTATATGCATTCATTACACCTTCTCGCCCATCTCTGATCGAGTCTATTATCTCATCTACTGTTCCACCATAAAGCCAATCATCATCAGTCAGATTAGGAAATTCAGAAAAACCTTGACCACCCTTGTCATGACATGGAGCGCAATATTCTCCAAATGTAACACGACTAGATTCGCTAATGTAGTTCAGAAGATCGCTGTCATGTAAAACCTCATCAGTAGAGAGCGATGCAATCTTATTCTCCCACGGAGCTCTTGCTGACTTGATAGCCTCTAATCCTTTTCGATATTCATCAATTTGAGTGTAGCCTAGCACTCCCTTGCTATTCCCATGCGCAAATGGTGCATATGGAACTGCTGGATATAACACAAAGTAAACAACTAGAAATATTATTGTTATGTAGCCAGCTATCATCCACCATCTTGGGGGGTCATTGTCTAGCTCTCGAATACCGTCCCATTCATGTCCTAAATCACCTGAAGACTCAGGTCTTTTATCCATTGCCATTATTATCCATCCTTATCGTTTCTAAATTGAGCATCATTGTTTTGTTCATCGTCAAAAGGTAAATATTTTCCTTCCTCCAAATCCTTACTTTTAGGTCGAAAAACATACCAGTAAATCCAAATCATTAAGAGAAAAACAACTATCGTTATTGTTGTCCCAATTATGTCTGTTGTCGTCATACTAGCATCCACAACATTATGATCAGCCATGCAATAACCTCAAATTTTTATAAATTAAAGTTTATATGAGAACAATTATTCCCTATAAGATTTTCCCTCTTCAAATTTAATCATAGTGCCTAATGATTGCAGGTATGCGATCAACGCCTCCACTTCTGATTTCCCCTTAACACTTTCTGATGCATTCTGGATCTGTTCATCGGTATATGGCACCCCTACCATCCTTAGTGCTTTCATTTTTGTTGGTAGTATTTCATAGTCAACAGGAGTTTTTTCAAGCCACGGATAGGCTGGCATATTAGATTCTGGTACCACTGCTCGTGGCGTCCTAAAATGTATTATATGGAGCTCATCTGAATATTTACCCCCAACTCTCGCAAGATCAGGTCCCGTTCGCCTCGATCCCCATTGGAAGGGATGATCATATCTACTTTCAACTGCCAATGAATAGTGACCATATCGTAACAATTCATCTCTAAACGGACGGATCATCTGCGAATGACAGCCATAGCATCCTTCTCGGATGTAGATGTCCCTACCTGCTAACTCTAACGGAGTATAAGGTCGAACCCCTCTTAGCTCCTCAAATTTCTGGGCATCCTCTAAGGTGTTGTCCATAACAAATAGAGGGACAACGGTAACTATGCTTCCTATTGAGATCGTAACTAGAATCACAAGCAAGAATGGGAATATATTTTTTTCCAACCATTCTTGGAAAGTGTAAAGCATTGATTTTTTCATATTATTCATATTCAATTATCCTCCTTTCCTATCCGCTTACTTCTGCTAGCTCAGGCTCAGTAGATCGCCTAGCAGCCACAGTCATAAGAATGTTATAGATCATAATCAATGTTCCTAAAAAGAAAACTGTGCCACCTATAAATCTAATTACGTAGAACGGATACATTTGTGCAACAACCTCTGCAAATGTATATGTCAATGAGCCATACTCATTATATGCACGCCACATCATGCCTTGCATAATTCCACTTACCCACATTGATGAAATGTAGATAACCATTCCGATTGTTGCAGTCCAGAAATGGTAGTTGACCAATTTATCTGAATAGATCTTCGTATTATAGAGCCTTGGTACTAGATGATAGATAGCTCCAAAAGAGACCATGGAAACCCACCCTAGTGCACCAGAATGGACATGACCTATAATCCAATCTGTATAATGTGCAAGAGCATTAACTGTTTTAATAGACATCATAGGTCCTTCAAATGTACTCATAGCATAGAATGCAAGTGAGATAATTAAGAATCGTAGGACATAATCTGTTCTAAGTTTATACCAAGCACCAGATAAGGTTAACATTCCATTTACTGCGCCACCCCACGATGGAATAATTAATGCTACTGAAATGGCTGCCCCTAATGACTGAGTCCAGTCAGGAACTGCTGTATATTGTAGATGATGTGCTCCAACCCATATATAACCAAAAATCAATGTCCAGTAATGAAGGACCGACAGACGATATGAATAGATTGGACGACCAGCCTGCTTCGGAATAAAATAATACATAATACCCAAAAAGCCACTAGTTAAAAAGAACCCAACTGCGTTATGACCATACCACCATTGAACCATCGCATCTTGAACACCAGCATAAACTGAGTAGGACTTGGTTAAGCTTACCGGTATTTCCATCGAGTTACCAACATGTAGAACAGTAATGGTAACAAGCATCGCAAGAAAGAACCAGTTTGAAACATATATATGCGAAACAGTACGTTTATGGACTGTCATCACATAATTTAGAAAAAAAGCAAGCCATACAACTGCAATCGCTATATCAATTGGCCATTCTAATTCAGCGTACTCTTTACCCGTTGTTATGCCGAGCGGCAGCGTAACAACTGCTGATACAATTATCAAGTTCCAGCCAATCAAAGTAAACCACGCTAACCCATCACTCCATAGCTTGACTTGACATGTTCGCTGCACAATATAATAACCGGTAGCAAACAGTGCCGATCCTGCAAATGCAAATATTACAGCATTAGTATGCAATGGCCGTAGTCGTCCAAAAGTGATATACGGAATATCAAAGTTGAACATTGGCCAAGCCATCTGTGCCGCCAGTATTACTCCTACCAAACTCCCAACGACAAGGTAGACTACCGCTAGCACACTAAACCACTTTACCACCTCAAAACTGTATTGCGGTACTACTGATTCAGATTGTCTCACAGAGCTTCTCTCCCCAAAGAAAAAAATACTATTGTGATCTTAAAGAATCAGAAGTTCCACGCTCCCTGCAAGATCACATTTATAAAAACAGTTTAATTACACGTTATTAGATGACTAGGCACATTATAACAAAAAAAAATACTATTACTATACTTTTGTAAAGATAAATTCAATTTATAATATGACATCAGCTACAAGACTTTCTTTGACTTGGTTTTGTATGGTTCAAAAGTTTTGAAACGGGAGTCATGGATTGGCTTGCCAATGGTAAAGCCATAAACGACCTGATAACTATTATCTTTAATTCCAAGCATCTCATGTATGAAATCATCAAAAAAGCAGCCAATACCAACGCCTCGCACACCGGCAGCTTCTGCCTCTAGGTAAAGGGCATGACCGATGACTCCTGCTTCTATATAGATATCTTTATAGCGTGAGGGTTCATTAGTTATCTGTTCTTTAAAATCTGCAAGCATGAAGAGAGAAAATGATGAGTGTGCTGCTATTGATTGATGACAAGCTGCAATTTGTGCGAATTCTCTACTGTTAGTTTTACGAAGTGAAAGTAGCTCTATATCTTCAACCTTCTTGTTTTCCCAGTCGAACTCACTTCTTATTAGCGATTGAAGTTTGTTTATACTAGAACTAATTCTTGGCAGGAGATATAACCCATTATCCAAGTTAGAGACTGAGTGGACAAGTAAGAGCAGACTAATAGTAGGTTTGACCTGATAAATATCAAACGGAACCCTCTCGTAAGCAACCATAGTTGCCTCTAGTATCCTTGCAAACGATTTAAACGGCAGAGTAAATTGCGCATCAAAGCTAGTAGCACTTCTTCGTTGCTTAATAAGTTTTGCACCATTAAGGTCAAGAGCAGGGCTAATATCAAACGGACGCTTTGGTGCTATCCAGTACCTACTCTTGGTATCTATAATTTTAGCATCTTCTGCAACCTCTTCTACTCTATTCCAAATCTTATGCTGATGTTTTGAGATACTATCTGCCTTCCCTTGCCATACTGAACCAAGAGCTCTGCTTGCAAGATTCTCTATTTTTTTCAAACTAGCATCAAGCTGATTTTTATCATTTGTCATACGATCTAAATTGAGCTTAATAATTAAGCCTGGGAATTCTCGCTCATCATCGATTGGGAAATCCTCTATACGATTAATCCCTGTGATTTTAGCAACCGTATCATCCGCTAACTCTGTAAGTGCAATTGCACTCCATCCGAACAGTGCTAAACTGTAGCGTAGTGCCGCTAAGGCATGACCTAAATCTATATGACAGTATCGAAATGCTCTCTCGCCATATTTCCACTTTTCTCGCCAGAACAGAGAAGTTAGCGCTATATAGCAATCATTACCAATCCCCTCCAAAAAGGGACCTGTCGCATCCATCCTCTTCATTAACGAGTGATCCTTACTATGATAGTGATAGACACC
>JBLYYQ010000096.1:0-6860 GCA_048550035.1 Nitrospinota bacterium | reverse complement strand
CACTACTGTAAGAATCTTGCGTAATGATATCACTCCCCTTTTTTGCAAGTACCGCGATTTGTTTAACCCACGCACTCTTGTGTCGAAGGTGATCTGGCAAAAGAATTATAAGGTGATCGCATGCCCTTGTCATAGCAACATATAACACTCGTAGCTCTTCATCATCACTAGCGGACTTTTGCTCATCTTTAATGAGTCGGTATGAGTATGGCTCTAACCAGCTATCTGTTAATTGATTAAACCATTTAACTCCAAGTCCACTCCTGCTTGAGAAGTTTATTGGAGCTGAATAAGTTGGTGCTTTTGCTGCTATGTTAGCAAGGATGATAATCGGAAACTCAAGCCCTTTTGCACTATGGACTGTCAATATGCTAACCATATTGTCACTCTTATAAATGTTTGCTGAAGTCTCTTTCTCGCTCTGCTTTGCTAAGTTGCAATCATCTAGGAATTCTGATAGGGTCAATATACTACCAGTCTCAAATTTTCTACCTTTCTCAATTAGTTTATGGATGTTTGCAAGCTGTCTGAATCCAAACTCGTTGCCAAGTAAAATTGAGTTATAACCTGATTCTCTTAACACCTCCTCCATCAGTTCAGAAAGTAATAGCCTGCCAGCTAACTCTTCCCATCGTAAATATAGATCAATAAATCGATTAAACTCAACAAGCTCAGACTTGTCTGTTATCAACGGCTCTTTTTCTTTTGTTAGGTAACTATCATGGTCGATCAGAGTACCATCTGAAGCGATAGTCAACTCTAGTAAGGTTTGATCGGAAAGTGCAACGAAAGGTGATCGCAAAGTTGCTAAAAATGCAAGCTTATCATAACGGTTTTCTATGAAAGTTAGTAAGTTTAAAAAATCGACAACCTCTGGCGCGTTAAAAAACTCACCTCCCCCGAATAGCTCGTATGGAATCGCTGCTCGCTTGAATGCACGCTCATAAATATTAATGTCTGAAAATGCTCTAAATAAAATACCAAAATCTGAATAGCGTACCGCTCGATTGCTACTTATCGTCTTATCATATACCGTCATTGTATGATTAGTCACAGCATCGTCAATAAGCTTTACAATATAGTTAGCTTCTTGCTCTCGAACCTTATCTACAGTAGTAGCATCCAATGGACCTTGAACGATTCTTATCTCTCCGTTTGATTTACCTTCGCTCGCAGGTGAAGCTGGAGTTAGTAGATCTAACTCATTCTCGTTTCGGTCGCCTTTACTTATATCTTTGACAAGGAGGTTACAAAAGTTTATGATCTGCTCGTTTGAACGATAGTTCCTATTAAGATAAAATAGGCTGTTACTCGAGATTGATGCCTCCTTTGCTATTGAATCAAATAGCTCCACATTTGAACCTCTGAACTGGTATATCGCCTGCTTACGATCACCAACTACAAAAAGTTTCCCAGATCCAAAAGGGGCAAGATAACTAATCAATTCATTTTGAAGATCGTTTGTATCTTGGAATTCATCAACCATAATTTTTACAAACTTTTTTTGAAGAGCATCTCTGATCTCGTTATTATGCTTTATAAGATTGAGTGTAAATATCTCTAGATCATCGTAATCTAGTTCGCCTGTAACAGACTTTTTGAATTGGTAAAGTTTCTCTGCATCAAAAATTAGTGATACAATAGCTTTGAAACTATTGCTAGTATCGACCTCTATTCTTTTGTCAACAGATGTTCTAATAATTTTGATCGCACTCTTAATCTTATCGATATCATCTGTTGAAAGCTTCTCTTCATGACGCTTTATATGGGATTGCAGCTTGCTAACCAGACCGATCGCATCACCTATCTTATCTAGCTCCAGCCCAGCTAACAGAGGTTCCTTTAATTTGAGTAGTTCCTCTGCATACTGAATTTTAATACGTTTATTATCTTCATTAATGAATCGTAAACTGTCGATCATAGAATCAATATTTACTTTGGAACAATCACTGCTCGCTGCCAACTTCTCTACAATAGCGGCATACGATTTATGGATAGATTGCGAATCTTGATTTGATAGCCGAATTATAGCAGCAATTTTTGCAATCTGACTAATTAGTCCGGTCGGTTTTTCAAACCCACAGTTTGCAACCCAGCTTTTAATGATACTATCGTTGGCAAGCAACCGTTTTAATATAAGCTCCTTTATTGCATCATGCCTTAGTTTGTACGCACTGATCGGATCGATAATAGTAAAATCAGGATTAACTCTAGCTGCTATTGAATTCTCCTTTAATATTCTTGCGCAAAATGAATGAATGGTCGAAATGTAGCCTGATGCCAACCCTTGGCGTTGACGAATAAGGTTAAGTAATAATCCATGTTCTTGATTTGTGGCACTGATTGAAGCTTCTAAGTTTGCCGAGCTACCTATCAAGCTGTTCGATGAACTATCTAAAAATGTAGCACTTAATTTTTCTATCTCTTCAGTGATTTTATCTCTTAACCTTGATTGAAGCTCTTCTGCTGCTTTTTCTGTAAATGTTATTGCTGCTAAACGATCAACTCCAACATATAGACCATCTGACTCTTTACGAAGCTCAGCTAAATAACGATCGACCAATATCTTAGTCTTGCCACAACCGGCGCCTGCCTTTATAATTATATCTAGGTCGCTATCTAATATTGATTCGTTCATATCACCCATTGCCTGAAAGCATGCGCCCCTCTACATTGATACGACATAGCTTCTTATATTCGCAATAGTCGCACGAGGTTGGAACAATATTAAATCTGCCAAGTTCTAAATCAGATATCAGACTACTCAATCTTAATTCAAACTCACTTTGACCTTTAAAATTTTTACCGTAGAGATAGCTCATCAGATCGCCATCACCTTTGATTTGCACCATATTTGATTTGCCACTAGCTCTAAGTAGCTGATAGCACCCGTTGACATTCTGAACGTCAGATAGCAGCTTACGATCAGCAACAAACTTATCTGCAAAGAGCAGATATATTGGTAATTGGAATGATGTGATCCCAAAATTGGCACTATCAACCTTCGGACTATAAATTGTACGGTTTTTACTATTTTTGTAATCTAAAGCTCGAATTGAGCCACCTTCTTTATTAATATCGATCCGATCAACAATCCCTACGATGAATCGCTCTTCACTTCCTCCTACCATTAACTTATATGGAGGGTCAACTTTGCTATCTGGATTCGCTCTTGAAAGGTGACTCTGCAACTCAAACTTTTGCTCTACTGCAACTGGTCGATAGTTGTTTTTGACGCTATCTTTAATCTCATTAGCAAGCCACTGTTTCAAATAATATATGTCACGATCCTTGAACGCTTCAAATATAACTTTGGCGCCAAGCTTGGCATCTCGTCTATACTTTGCAGCAGTAGCGTTATATGACTCTAGTAACAATTTCTGGTAATCTGACTCTTTAGCGCTAACTAATGGAAGATTATTCTCATCAATAAGCTGTCGATAAAATCGCTCTAAGCTCTCATGTATTAATGAGCCTCGATTCTGATCTGTTATCTCTAATACCGGATCGTCTAACAGAGTTATCGATAGGATCTTACTTGCAAAAAATTTGTATGGACATTGTCCATAAGTTTCAAGCATCGTTGGCGAGTATCTTTTGCCAAGCCGATTTACGATATAAGTTTGAATCCTATCTGAAGAGTTAGTGAGATTACCATCATAGACTGTTCCTGCTAACTGCTCCCCAGAGTAGAGGCTCTTAAAAAATCTATCACGATTGCGCTCTATATTTATTATTCGCAAATATCGATTTAACCTTTCTAAAGCGGCTTTATTCAAATCAATATCTGCTAGTAGAGTAGCTAGTCTAGCTTTTAGATCTACCTGTTGCTTATCATTGTAGATCTCATAAATTAACTTACTCACCTTCTCATCGTCTGATCTTAACTTTGCAACTGGCTTATCGATATTAATCGGCTCAGCAACAGTGGTATGCGATTGCTTTAAGTCTGACTCACTTGATAAATAAAGGGTATCGAGTAGCTCATCGATAAAATGTGAACGAGATAATAGCTTCCCATCTAGCTCTTGTTTACTATAGGTAATAGTTACACTCTCTAATGCAACCCTCAATGTAAGGTAAAATAGGTACGATTCTTCCTGCCATCGATCTACTAGTGGCTCAAAAACTTTCCGCCCTAGTTTTAGTTTTTGATTCGATGATAGAATCTCTTTGTAATGGATATCATTAAATTGATCCATCTCGCTACTTGTTAGTATTGAGCCTTGAAACCTGCTATCAGGAAACTCACCTTCGTGCATCCCTGCAACGATTAAGTTCTTAACATTGCTCCCTATAAACTGATAGACCGGCAGGATATTGACACGATCTCTAGCATAACTTTTCGAGCTTGATTCGATAAGAAGATGATCTGCAAGTAAAATTACGCTCTCTACTAACTGCTTGAACCCGATCAAGCTTTTCGTAGCTTTGGCAGAAGATGCAATCTTCCTTAAGTTTTCTAACAATTCAAAAAGCTTGCTAATCGATAACGAATCTCTTAGCTTTATTTTCTCTTCTAACTTAGAACCTTCTCGCTCATATTCTTCTAACTTTAAATAGTTGATAAGTTTGGTCAAACGATCTAAGAAGAGTCCTAAACTATCTGCTTTCGAGAGTCTGTTTAATTTCTGGAGAAATATTATAACATTTCGAACCTCATTTTTTTCACGCCTACTCTTGCATCCTTTCTGGATCGTAATAATTGCAGCCGATAGATCAACATAGCTATCAGTTAGCAGGTTAAGAGTTGATAGATGTTTGGCTATAATATTAATCTTGATCTTACGAAAAACTTTGAAGTAAGGTGACTTTAAAACTCTTGTTAGTCGATCAGCTGATATCCCATTTATTGCAAGATCCAAGATTGAGATCAATGCTAGCCCAACAGGAGTCGCTGATAATGCAAGTCTCTTTTCTAAAGAATAGCTGATACCGTATCTATCAAATACTGATTCAATAATTGAGATATACTTTTTCGGATTACGAAACACGATTGCAAAATCGCTAAAGCGTATATCCTCCTCTGAATCAATCCGATCTAATATTAAATTAGCAATCTCCTCAATTTCTCGATATCGACTCTGGCATGACAATATTTTTACTCTTTCTCTGGCAAGTTTCACTACTGATTCATTTCTTAAGCTAGCAGATGGGATAGAAAATATATTGTCACGAACAAATTCTAAAGGATCAGAATTTGACTCTTCACCAGAGCTAATTATTTCAAGTTTTCCTTCAGTTCCTGCAAGATTTTCAAATTTTAAGATATTATGGACTAGATGACCAAATGCCTTCCGCCTCGCATCTGGCAGTGGAACATTAATGCTCACCCTCTTCTTAAGTCCAATAACTCTTATGATCTCAAATCGATATGGGACAAACTTATAAAG
The DNA here is from genome assembly GCA_048550035.1 of Nitrospinota bacterium. Classification (GTDB taxonomy): domain Bacteria; phylum Nitrospinota_A; class UBA7883; order UBA7883; family JBLYYQ01; genus JBLYYQ01. The sequence continues at coordinate 1,467 of JBLYYQ010000096.1, read as the reverse complement.
ATCAATAAACTCTAGCTGATCATACTGATGGCATTTAAAGTTATAGTTTAACCAGCCATCATTCTTTATAAGTCTGGTTAGCTTAGAGAGTAGATCAACACGCTCGACATAACCACTGGCAGAAATGCTATCCTTATACTCTTTATATATAGCTCTGATCTGAGCATCTTTGTTCTTTGCGTAACCATCTATTTTTTCTAAGTTAGAAGCTGTGACCAATCCTGTACTAAACATATCAAATAGCTCTAGCAGTCTATTTTTGAAGCTGCTGTGCAGATTTAACTTTTGAAACCAGTTCTTGCCAGATTGAGCTAAAATTTTCTGCAATATTATCAACCGTACTTCAAGGCTCGCTTCCTTTTGATCTCCAATGAGCTCCTTTAAGAAATCATCTTCAAACTCATTAATGGTAATAAAGCTTTCTCTATTTAAAACAGCTCCTCGATCAGATTCTAGAAGCTCATCGATCGCAAAATTGCGCCTTTTAAGAGTAGGGAAAATGTAGAGCGTATGGTTACTGTTTGCCACTTTGTTAATATACCTTAACGATTGCAAGAAAAGTCAGTAGTTCAAAATAAATTTTAAATATCTTGTACTAATCTAAAAATATTGTACATTACAATTATATCTGTTACATAACTAACAGGTTCTATTAAAAAAATTATAAAGGAGATAAAAAAATGGCTATTCAAAAAGGTAATATCAATGATAGCGCAACATGGTCAGATAGTGAACTGCCAAAGGTAAGCATTGTAAAGACTGATAATATATCGTTAGATGTCTACTATTTCAAACCAGGTCAGAAGATCAAATATCATCGCCATCCAACTGGCGATCAAATCTTCACAGTAATCGAAGGGACAGGCAAATTCTATCTTGACGATAACGCTGAAGAGACGATTGATGTTAAAGCAGGAGATACTTTTGTTGCACCAAAGAATGTCTGGCATGATCTAGTCAATACTGGATCTTCTAATCTAATTGCACAGCAAGTAACGGAGCAGCCAGCAGGCTTGGAATGGCGCTAACCTAACCTTTTCAAATATAAAGAGCGATAGTAGCAATCCTATCGCTCTTTATTTGTATTGCAACTATTTTTGAGTAAACCTGCCATGTCTGACATGATAAAGATAGAACAACTAAGCGCCTACTGCTTAATCGGTATATTTGATTGGGAGCGGCAGGTTAAACAGAAAGTTCTGATTGATATAGTCTTGTTTTCTGATATTAAAAATGCTACTCAAAATGATGATATAAAGTATACCGCAAATTATAAGAAAATCACTCAAGCCGTACTTAAAGAGGTTGAAAATTCAGAGTTTTATCTAATCGAGACACTTGCCGAGCATCTTACATCTGTAATATTAAAATATGACAATGTTAATAAGGTCAAGATCACCGTATCAAAGCCAGGTGCGGTAAAATTTACAGAGAATGTATCAGTCGAGATCGTAAGGCCAAGCGATT
>JBLYYQ010000095.1:0-9370 GCA_048550035.1 Nitrospinota bacterium | reverse complement strand
CAATTTTGGAATTTTGGGATTGGATCAGGGAACTGTTCTTCAGTTCAAGAAAGACAGCACAGTTACCTGCACCGTGGCAAATGACACCCAAGTAAATTTTCGGGGCGAGTTAATGTCTCTGTCTCGTTCGGCAGACATTGTTCTGAGAGAGATGGGGTATGATTGGGCGGCGGTTCAAGGAACTATTTGGTGGTGTTTGGATGGGGAAACTCTTCATCACCTGAGGATGGAGAGAGAATAAATGCCGTTAGCATATTTAGCATTTATTGCAGGAATGTTCGGAACACTCTTCGGTTGTTTTTGGATAAACCATAATTTTTTAGGCATAAGCGGTGATATAGATAGAGTTGGTCTTTCTTTTTGGATTTTTATACTCGGATCCATGGCACTGAGTATTTATGTCGGATATCTGTGTTTATCAGCAGTGGACAAGTTAATTGATAAAGCACTTGGAGATGACGATGAGTGAGCAAAAATCAGAAGCATTTTTCATCAAGGGTCTCGGTGTCTTTGGACTGTTTGGTTGGTATCTCTTAAAAAATAGGATGCAATATAATAAATGACTTATAAAGAGAGAACTAATTGATAGTGAGGCTGGTATTGAAGCAAGAAAACAGGTGGTGAAGTTTTTAAAGAAGCAAGAGCGTGAAAACGCGAAAAGTAAAAAAACAGAGGTAGTAGTAGCAGAAGAAGTAGTAAGCAGTGAAGAGGCTCAAACATTTAATAAGGATATAGTTTCTAGGGATTAGAAGAAAAGCAATCCAGAGAATAAGCGCTATTACTCCCTATGCTGCCCTACATAATCGATATACTTTCCACCTGCATCTCTAACAAAAATGTTCGTCTCGATCTGACAATCATAAGGCAACTCTACAATTAGCTCGACGCTCCCTACTTTACTTTTAACCATCTTCTTGATTTTGAAATATAGATCTTGTTTTTCTTTGATCCACGGATGACTACGACCTCCTCCAGCAAGAGTTTGAGACGTTCTCAAAATTAGAGAACCTTTCGATTTCTTTACTATACTAGGCAAAACAAAGCGTTTAACTGGAATAAAAATTTGAAACTGCCCATACTCTTTAAAATTCAGACTGTTTTCATAGCTATCATCAGGTAATATTGTATTATCTGGTCTTAATTCCAATTTGAAATGATAAAACTTAATCCCCCTCTTCCCTACAGAGCTATATATTTTTACCCCATCAATAGTTGACGGGCATTCTTTCCTTCCTACCAAAATCGCTCTAGCATCTCTATTCTGAACAATAGTCGGATCATACTCTGTTTCAAGAGGTTGGGAGGTAGCAAGATCGCTTTTTAGATTATTTCGTTGGTCTCTATCCAAACCATTTTGATTGATTGCCCAACTCGTATCTACTTTAATAAATAGAAAAAAGAATAAAATCAGAGCTACATTTAGATATTTAGTCATTCTCTATTTTCAGCTAATATCTCAATTTTTAAAACAATTTATTTTGGTAAAGCTACAATAAGTTAAGATAAATGTACAAATAAAAGTAAGGAAACTTTTATTTTTTGAAAGTTGGATTAAAAAAAGTTAGATTAAAAAATTATATGTTAAAAGATAGCTTTAATATTTGTAACTACATGAGGAGTAATAAGTAACAATGTCACATCCTGAATACGGTTTAAAGTATTGTTGTTTCAATTGTGAGCTCAAATTTTATGACTTGAATAAGCCAGAGCCTATCTGTCCTAAATGTGGTTTGGATCAGCGCAAAGCAGTTAAGAAGGCAGCATCGCCAAAAGTGGCGCCAAAGCGGAAGAAAGTTCTTCTTCCCACTTACGAGAATGACGATGAAAAATTAGATCCAGATAGTGATGATGTCAGTAGTGAATTATCTGAGCATGGTATTGATAAAGAGCTTGATAATCCAGATGATGATCAACTGTAGTTTAAGCAGAGAACAGATATCTTGTGAGCAAAGTTAAATTTACCCACCTACATCTACATAGTCAGTATTCACTACTAGACAGTGCGATTCAAATTGTTCCTCTAATCGACAAAGCTGTAAAGCTAAACATGAATGCGATAGCACTTACAGATCATGGGTCGATGTTTGGTGCATTAGAGTTTGCTGAGTATGCCATCAAGAATGGTCTGCTCCCTATAATAGGGTGCGAAGTTTATGTTGCTAAAGGGTCAATCTATAGTAAGGAATCTAGGGCTAGACCAGAGAATGATACCAAACGTCAATACCATCATTTAGTCCTTTTAGTTCAAAACGAGAGCGGATATAAAAATTTATCGAAGCTATCGAGCATCGGATATCTGGATGGGTTTTACTATAAACCTCGAATTGATAAGGAGTTATTAGCAGAACATTCAGAAGGGCTAATCGCACTTTCTGCATGTATTCGAGGAGAAGTTCCATCACTATTGCTAGCTGGAAAAGATGAAGAAGCAGAGTCTGTCGCCCTTTTTTATAAAGAGATATTTAATGGTAAATTCTTTTTAGAGCTGCAAGATCATGGGCTAGAAGAACAGCAAATTGCAAATAAGAAGCTGATTGCACTTGCAAAAAGATGTGATCTTAAAGTAGTTGCAACAAATGATGCCCATTACTTAAATCAAGAAGATTCAGAAGCACACGATGCACTACTCTGTATTGGAGCTGGTAAGCTACTGACAGATGTAAATAGAATCCGATATCACGGCGATCAATTTTATCTTAAATCAACAGAAGAGATGTTAGCTCTTTTTAAAGATGTTCCAGATGCGATTACAAATACTCAATTGATAACAGAGATGATTGGATTCTCATTTGAGACCAATAAGAACCACCTTCCAAATTTCCCTATCCCAGACGATACTACAATAGAGAGTTATCTAGAATCAAGAGCACTACATGGGTTGGAAGGTAGGTTCAGAGAGCCTGGACAGGCTGCGCTACAAAATGACCTTGATCGCCAAGCGAAGTATAAACGACGATTACAGATGGAGTTAAAAGTAATCAATAATATGGGCTTTCCTGGTTATTTTCTAATCAGTGCAGACTTTGTTGAATATGCTAAAGCGAATAATATAGCAGTGGGGCCTGGTCGCGGTTCAGCTGCAGGCTCAATGGTAGCATTTGCACTTGGGATTACCGGTGTTGATCCGATCAAACATGGACTGGTCTTTGAACGATTTTTAAATCCAGAGCGAATTTCGATGCCAGATATTGATATAGATTTTTGTATGGAAGGGAGACAAAAAGTTATCAACTATGTCCGTGCAAAATATGAAAAGGTAGATGGGCCAAAGATGGTTTCGCAGATAATAACATTTGGCGCACTAAAAGCAAAGGCAGTGCTTCGCGATGTAGCTAGGGTTATGAATATTCCGTATAAGGAGGCAGATCGAATTGCGAAACTTGTACCTGACAAGCTCAATATAACAATAGATCGAGCATTAGAAACTGAGCCAAAGTTAGCAGCTGATTATAAAAATAGTCCAGAAATTACAAAACTAATCGATGTTGCAAAAGTACTAGAGGGTGTCACTAGACATACCTCAACTCATGCGGCTGGAGTAGTAATTTCGCCATCTGCATTAACAGATTTTTTGCCACTTTATAAGGCATCAGGCTCGCCTGATATCACAACACAGTTTCAGATGAATGATGTTGAGCGACTCGGTCTCTTGAAGATGGATTTTTTAGGATTAAAGACCTTAACAGTCATTCAAAAGACGATCGATAAGATTAAGATTAACAGCAACATTGAGATCGATATCAATAACATCGATATCACCGATCAGAAGACTTTTAAGTTACTTCAGGATATAAGAACATTTGGAGTATTTCAGTTAGAATCATCAGGGATGCGAGATTTAATTCGTAAGATGCAACCTAAAAAGTTCGAAGATATAGTAGCCTTAGTTGCATTATTTCGACCAGGTCCAATCAACTCAGGGATGACAGATACCTATATAAAAAATAAAAATAATCAGAAAAAGATTCGGTATGATTTTCCAATTTTGGAAAAAGAGTTAGGCGAAACCTATGGGGTTATTGTCTATCAAGAACAGGTTATGCGGATTGCCAATATTTTGGCAGGATTCTCTTTTGCAACAGCCGATATATTGCGAAAAGCGATCGGTAAAAAGAAGCAAGATTTGATGAGTAATCTACAAGAACAGTTTGTAGAGGGAGCCCTGAAGAATGGACATAATCGTACTAAAATTGAGCGACTCTGGAAGCAGATCGAAAAGTTTGGTGAGTATGGATTCAATAAATCACACTCAGTTTGCTACGCAATTATCGCATACCAGACTGCATATTTAAAAAGCCACTATCCGGCTGAATACTTTGCAGCATTAATGTCTGCTGAGATTGATAATGCGGATAAAATATATCAAGCAATTAAAGAGCTCCAATCTCTTAATATAGCGATATTACCACCAGATATTAATGAATCAATCGGTCAGTTTAAGGCCGAGGAAAACTCAATACGATTTGGATTAAATGCTTTGAAAGGTGTAGGGATCTCATCGGCAGAAGCTATTATTGCTGCTCGTAATAATTCTAAAACAAAATTTAGTTCTATTGCTGATTGTATTGCAAAAGTCAATTCGATTGCTGATCTACTTAATGGTAATGGTAAGACTATAGATAACTCTGAATCGCACCTTCATCATGCAGATGAACAGGCAAGGCTGACAGCTAACAGCAATGGTGGCTCTACCCGTTCAACTCCTATTAATAAGCGGGTGCTTGAGGCATTAGTATGTTCTGGTACATTCGATCAGTTTAATGACAATCGAAAAGAGCTATTTGATGATATAGAAAGTATCTTAAAACGGGCACAAAAGAAGAAAAATGATCTTGCAATTGGACAAGAAGCGCTCTTTAGCTCGCCTGATCCTGTAGGCAAACTAGCAAACAAGGAGAGCAGTAGTTATTGGAGTGAGAGTGAGAAGCTAGCGCATGAAAAAGATTCTTTAGGTTTTTATCTCTCCAGCCACCCATTGAGCCAATATGAACAGGAGCTAAAACTTATTTGCGACTGTGACACATCACAGGTTGCAACCCAAAAGGATCGAAGTAAAGTTCGGATTGGTGGAATAATTGGTTCCATAAAAGAGCTAAGGACAAAAAAAGGGGAGTTAATGGCAAGAGTGATCTTAGAAGATATGAATGGTCATATTAATACGATCTTGTTTCCAGCAACCTACAACAAAAACAGAGATTTATTAGAATCAAACATCCCGTTAGTTATAGTAGGCGAGCTAGATATTAATTCAGCGCAAGATGCAACTTTGGTTGCTGAAGAAATCATACAGATTGAAGATGCAATTGATCAATTTTCCTCTAAACTTACTATCAATATAGTAACCACAGGATTAGATATATCAGTTTTAAAATCATTGGAACAGCTACTAAGATCAAGTAAAGGGAGAAGCGAAGTTACCTTGAAATTACACGATCCATTAGGTATTGTAACTTTACTTGGTTGCAAACCAAAAGCCCGTATCAGCTCTGGTCTGATAAAAAAGATAGAAGAAATTGTTGGAGAAGATCGTGTCACTCTATCGTAGCTTATTAAAAAACTCTTTACCTGAAGTGGTAACCTATTATAAGATAGATAGTTTGATAGAATAAATTGCGCCCTGGTGGTGGAATTGGTAGACACGCCATCTTGAGGGGGTGGTGAGAGCTTCTCATGCTGGTTCGAGTCCAGTCCAGGGCACCAACTTTTGCAATTTCAATACCTTAAGATAATAGCCCAAAACATATTAAAAGAGTAAAAGTCGCCTTTTTTTTTAGATAAAGATCTGCTGCTTCTATCTTAGGTTAGCAATGAAACTGTTAAAACTTCATTTCCGATATTTTTAAAAGGTGTGACAAAGATCAATTTTTTTATCAGAGTGGCAATAGCTGTGTATAATAGTAGAAAAAATAATTCTAGGTTAATAAAATTGTATCCAGAGATAGACAAGCTCCAAGATAAATGTGCTGTTATGGCTGTTTGTAATCATAAAGATGCGGCAAACCTGACCTATCTTGGCCTTTACTCATTACAACATAGGGGTCAAGAGTCATCCGGGATAGTATCATCAGACAGCAAGAATCACTATGCAGAAATCGGCATGGGTTTAGTTTCTGAGGTATTCAATAGCACAAATTTAGATAAACTCAAAGGGGAGATGGCGATAGGACATAATCGTTATTCAACGCATGGTACCTCAGAGCTTAGAAACTCACTCCCACTATTTATAGAGTATGCTCACGGGCCACTTGCTCTTTCGCATAATGGTAACTTGGTAAATGCAGTTAGTTTACGAAAAGAGCTAGAGAAAGATGGCTCAATTTTTAGATCGACAGTAGATTCTGAAGTTGTTTTGCATCTCATTGCAAAGAGCCAAAAGGAGACATTAGCTGATAAAGTTGTTGATGCACTATCTCAAACTAAAGGTGCTTATAGTTTAGTTATTATGAGCGCATCTGAATTAATTGTTGCTCGTGATCCTAATGGTTTCCGCCCATTAGTTATAGGGAAAGTTGATGATGCATTTATTTTTGCATCTGAAACTTGTGCGTTTGATCTAATTGGTGCCAAGTTTATAAGAGAAGTCCAACCTGGTGAGTTGATAGTAGTAAACGAATCAGGGCTACACTCTCTGTTCCCTTTTCAACCGGCAGGGAAGAAGGAGTGCATCTTTGAATTGATCTATTTTGCGAGACCTGACTCATTTATTTTTGATCGTAATGTCTACTCGGTTCGTAAAGCATTAGGTGCCCAGTTAGCTAAAGAGTCCTATGTTGATGCCGATCTTGTTGCACCAGTGCCAGATTCAGGAGTGGTGGCTGCATTAGGTTATGCGCAAGCTTCTAACATCCCATATGAAAAGGCAATTATAAGAAATCATTATGTTGGTCGAACTTTTATTGAACCTTCTAGCTCTATTCGAAACTTTGGAATAAAGATCAAACTTAATCCAATCAAGAGCTTAATCAAAAACAAGAAGGTCGTATTAGTTGATGACTCTATTGTTCGTGGTACAACCTCTCGCAAACTTATCAAGATGGTCCGTGAGGCTGGTGCAAAGGAGATTCATTTTCGGATCTCATCGCCACCAACCACCCATCCTTGTTACTATGGAATTGATACTCCCAACCGTACTGAACTTATAGCTGCTACCTACTCAGAAGATGAGATTGCCAAATATTTAGAGGTTGATTCACTGGCATATCTCTCATTCGATAAGATGTTTGAGGCGGTTCAAGGGACCTCGACTGATTTTTGTCATGCATGCTTTTCTGGTGATTATCCGGTAGCAATTAATAAAACAGATTCGCAATTAGAATTAGTTGAAGCTAGCAAATCGGTGAAGTCACCTACTTAGATAAGAAAGTTGCTAGCCGATCTTGAATCTTATCAAAACTTATTAAATCTTGTTCGCCACTTCTCATATTCTTGATAGTTACCTTATTTTGAGTCAGCTCATCAGAACCTATCAATATAGCGACTTTGGCATTACTTTTATTGGCCGATCTCATAATGCTTTTCATTGATTTACCGGTGACTTCAATAATTGTTCTTCTGTAATTGGCAGCTATGGCTAGTTGCCCTATTTTTAATCCAAGCTCACCTGCTTCTTTTACAAATATTAATATGACAAGATCTAAGTCAGCTGCAGCAGAAGTTAATTTAAGCTCATCTGATCGTTGCTCTAAAAGGATCGATATGACCCTCTCTAATCCGATCGCAAACCCGACCGCTTCTGTTGGAGTGCCACCTAGCTGTTCTACTAGCAGATCGTATCGTCCCCCACCTGCTAGAGCATCTTGACTCCCTAGCTGATCTGAAACTACCTCAAAGGCTGTTTTGTTATAGTAATCTAATCCACGGACAAGTTTAGGGTCAACAGTGAAATCTATATTAAAGTTACTTAGGCTACTCGTTATAAATTCAAAATCAGATTCACACTCAAGGCAACGATATTTATCGATAAGCGGTCCATCTGCTAACACTGTTTTGCAACTACTTTTTTTGCAATCTAATGTTCTTAAAACATTTTTCTGCATCCTTGCTTGACAACTCTCACAAAGAGCATCTTTAACACTCTCTAGATATTTGGCTAATGCTACCTTATAAGGTTCTCGACATTTATTACACCCCAATGAATTTAATAGAAGGGTAAACGATTTTAAATTGATCCTATTTAGGAATTCGACCAGTATTAAAATAAGTTCTACTTCTGCCAATGGAGTTGCCATCCCAAAACATTCAGCACCAATCTGATGGAACTCTCGAAACCTGTTTGCCTGTGGACGTTCTGCTCTAAACATAGAGCCATGATAAAATAGTTTTAGAGGCTGTTGCAGGCTTAGTAGTTTCTGCTCAATCACCGCACGAGCAACTGATGCCGTCCCTTCAGGTCTTAGCGCTAATAGTTGGTCTCCCCGATCTTTAAATGAATAAAGCTCTTTTTCGACAATATCACTACCTTCCCCTATGGATCGGTTGAAGAGCTGACTCTTTTCAAAGGTTGGAGTCCTAATCTCACTATAGTTATATAGCTCAAACAGGCTGGCTGCCGTCTGTTCGACCTCTTGCCATAGATAGATGTTTGGTGCAAAGATATCGTTGACACCTTTAACCTTCGAAACTATTAAATTCTCTTTTTGCATAATATATTGAAAATAATAAGCCACGACTAAGAGTAAAGTCTATCTATTTAATTCTCTTATAATCGTTGGTAAAATTTTGCCAGATTCTCCTAGAAGAAAGTAATCTACAGTTGAAGAGATCGCACTTGGTTCAATATTAATCTCAACTAACAATGCTCCTGCTCCTTTTGCAATTCTTCCAAATGATGCAGCAGGTTCCACAATAGAGCTACTACCAACTACCAACAAAATATTGCACTTTTGCAAACTGCCAAGCGCAGAGTTCATTATATTATGATCTAGCGATTCGCCAAACCAGACTATATCAGGACGGAGCATCCCCGCGCAGAAACTACATCGAGGTGGCAATTTTTTTAGTTTATTACTTAAATTAATCTTCGCCTTGCAATTAAGGCAGCGTCCCTGCCATATATTGCCATGGAGTTCTAAAAGATTCTTAGAGCCAGCCTTAGAATGTAACCCATCAACATTTTGGCTAATTAAGAGAAACTGCTCGCCATAGAGCTGCTCCATTTTAGCTAATGCTATATGTCCATCGTTTGGGTTAGCACTTGCAATAATATTCCGTCTATAATCATACCACCGCCAGACAAGTAACGGATCTTTATTAAACGCTTCTGGCGTCGCTAACTCTTCAGCATTAAAATTGTTCCAGAGGCCATCTTTGCCTCTAAATGTCGGGATACCTGACTCAGCAGAGACACCTGCTCCTGTTAAAACTGTAACAT
>JBLYYQ010000094.1:0-10715 GCA_048550035.1 Nitrospinota bacterium | reverse complement strand
GGTCGGCTTATTTGATGTTGGCTTAAATCCGGAGAAATCTAATTCAATCATTAGTATATTTTCTTATGCCCATGAAAATGCAAGAAGTTCGCGAGATTTAATTTCAACTGAGCTTTTTGAGGCGATTAATAGAATAAATCATAGTATAAAAGGATATCCGGTAGCAAACTTTGTAAAAAACGGGCTTTATGATTTTACTTTGATGATTACTAAATCAACAGCTGAGATAAGAAGTAAAATTAAAGGAACTCTTTTGCATGATGAAGTTTATGCGATTATCATGTTAGGCGTATATCTAGAAAGAGTGCTTCAGGTGACAAGAATTATAAATTCTAAATATAGCGATGTGCTTGCTGAGAAGAAAAGCAAACCTGATCTCGTTGGAAATAGCTATCAGTGGTCTACACTGTTAAAATGTGTTTCGGTCTATGATATGATGAGACGATTTTATAAAAAAAATGTAGGACAAGCAGAGTCATAACGCCTGAAATTACCATCGCTCCGAATAGATCGCGGGAGTTGGTTGCTTCTGCAATTAGCTTGAAAATCAGAGTAGCAAATAGGAAGAAAAGAATCATGATCCCTATGAAACCGGTCTCTTCTGCAATAACTGAAAAGATGAAATCTGTATGTTTTTCTGGTAGAAAATTCAATTTACTCTGCGTTCCATTAAAAATACCTTTTCCAACGATCCCTCCTGATCCAATAGCGATCTTAGATTGAATAACCTGATAACCAGATCCCATCGGATCTGATTCAGGGTTAAGAAATGCTAATATTCGTTTCTTTTGATACCCCTTTAATAATAGCCAACTAAGTGGTCCAAAAACAATAGTTATCGCTCCTAGCAACTTTAGTATCCTGCTTTCTGTGCCATGAAGTAATGTGACAACTATCAAAATTACAAGATAGACCACAGCTGTTCCAAGGTCTGGCTGTTTTGCAACCAAGAGAAATGGTATCATAACTAATATGAACGGCTTTAGCATATCGAAGAAACCTAATGCTTTATCTTTGCCGATACTATCATAGACCCTCGCAACAAGGAGTATAATGGCAATCTTCATTGTTTCTGATGGCTGTAACTTTAGAACACCGATATCAATCCATCGTTGAGAGCCAGATGTGGTATTGCCAAAAAACTCAACACAGACCAGAAGCATTACTGCAATTATAAATATGACATATGTATATCTCTCTATTATTCTATAATCGATTAGGAGCGTAATTAGAAATACAGTAATCGCGCAGAGCAGCCAGATGATCTGTTTCTTATATAGGTTGCGCATCACTAACTCTTCACTATGAAGATTCGCACTATAAATGGCAACGATCCCGATAATTGTCATCGATAGTGCTATCAGGAAAATTGTAAAATCTATATTCGCAAATAGCCCCCGTTTAATCTGTACTTGCATGTTGAGTCGCTTTAAAGTCCCTAAGATATCTGTCTATTATTTGTCGTGATATATCAGCCGCCGCACCACCACCATTGCCTGCATGTTCTGCAATCACTGCAACCGCAATTTTAGGATCGTCAAATGGCGCAAATGCAATAAATAAGGAATGGTCCTTATGAATGAACTGGACATCATCTGGGTTGACATCTTTTCTTGTCCGAATCACTTGCGAAGTGCCGGTCTTGACACCATATTGATACGCTCTGTTGTTAAGACGAACCCTCCCTCCTGTTCCTCTTTTGTCATGAGCTGTGCCTCTCATAGCATTTCTTATGATCGCAAAATTTTCTAGACTTCCTAGCTTTGAGGTTGATTCTAAGCTTATTAATTTATCAAGCTTTACCTCTTTATTGTTAAGGTTGGATTTCTCATGCTGGTCTTGATAGAGCCCATTAATTTTTTTAATAATCCTTGGCTTTATAATTTCTCCACCGTTAGCTATAATTGAGGTTGCTACTGCTAACTGTATAGGTGTCGTTAGCATATAACCTTGACCGATAGAGACAGGGATCGTCTCACCTGCTATCCATTTTTCTTTCAAGGCTTTGTATTTCCAATCCATTGTAGGCATAAGTCCGGCTCTAGATCCGCTAAGTGCAAATGGAACAGCTTTTCCAAGCCCAAAGAGTGATGCAAATTCTGCAATTCTATTTACCCCAAGCTTGATACCTATTGTGTAAAAAAAGACATCGCAAGATTCGACAATTGCCTGATGAAGATTTACATAGCCATGACCTGAACGTTTCCAACATCTAAAATATTTGCGCCCATATTTAAAATGACCTTTGCAAAATATCTTGTCTTTAGGCGATATGAGATTTGCTTCTAACGCTGCTAGTCCAAGTATCGGTTTGATCGTGGAGCCTGGTGGATACTGGCTACTAATTGGACGGTTATGCATCGGATGAAATCGGTTTGAGATGAGATCGTTCCATGTCTTTTTAGAGATTCCATATGAAAAGATATTAGGATCAAAGGCAGGTCTTGAGATGTATGCTAATAGATCGCCATTATTCGGATCAAGTGCAACAGCTGCTCCAATATATCCTCCGCTATCGAAAGCTTCTTCGGCTGCTTTTTGTGTTTCGTAATCAATTGTAAGAGAAATGTTATTGCCGACTTCAGGTTCAATTTTCCCTAATGTATTCACTACTCTCCCTGTTGCATTAACCTCAACACGCTTAAGACCTTTTTTGCCTCGCAACAGAGTTTCAAATGATTTTTCTGCCCCGAATATTCCAACAAGATCATTTACTGAATAGTTAATATTGTTGTCAGCTTGTAGCTGCTTATCTTGAATTAAACCAAGGTAACCTAAAAGGTGTGATGCAAATTTTCCTTCCCTGTAATGGCGGATCGGTTTTACTGAAACATTAACGCCAGGTAGATCATACTGGTTCTCAACAATGAATGCGACTTGATCTCTTGATAGATTTTCTGCAATTACCAGCGGTTTATGATTGTTATGTAGTCGATTTTTATTTAACAGATCTTCTTCGTTGATTGTTATAACTTGGCTCAAGATTGATAATGTATGATTAATATCACCACTATCTGCAGGGATAATAGAAAGTTCAAATGATGGAATGTTCTCAACTAGTACTCTATCATTTCGATCTAGTATGGCACCTCGCAACCCTGATAATCTTAATTCGCGAGTCCTATTGTTTTCAGATTTATTTGCAAGCAGACTGTAGTTTGCAACCTGCAGATCGAGTAGCCTAAGAGTTAATATTCCAAATGCTATGATAATAAGAATCTTTACGATAGTACTGTTTTGGCTGAATCGCTTTGAGAAACTTTCAATATCACTAATAGGTCTATACATAGGAAATCTTTGTATTACTATCTAGCATTATAAATTCAAGTTTAGTTATTTATTATCTAATTTAGATGCCATTATAGCATACTTTGTTAGATAATCTCAGCGATAGCAATTCAGTTCTTGCAGCAACAATGATTCAAAATATTCTGTTGCAATTTGGAGTTGTGCTTGCAGATCATCCACTCTAACTATTTGATCTCTAAACTTAGATGCACCCTTAAATCCTTTTGAATAGTAACGATAATGAGATTTCATAATACGACCACCTGTTTGATTGCCATATTTTTTGGCGCTAAGATTGATATGTTTTTGCAATATGGACCACCTCTTCTCAATGATATCTACTTCAGTTTGATCAGGCTTATAGGTTCCATTTAGCAAACAGGTAGCATCTTTAAATATTGATAGATTTCCGATTGCCCCTCGACCGATCATAACATATTGAAGCTGGGATTCTTTTAATCGTTGAACCCCATCTTGAGCTGATAAAATATCGCCATTTCCTATGACTGGGATGGAGATATATTTTGCGGTCTCTTTAATCAGCTCCCAATTGGCAGTTCCCGAATAACCTTGTTTTGCAGTCCGCCCATGGATCGTGATTGCTTTTGCACCACCATCTTCAATTGCTTTTGCGATATCCTTTAAATTATCTGATTCAGAGTTCCAGCCGGTTCTAATTTTAACGGTAACAGGTAGTGAGACATTTGAGGCGACCGCTTCAACTATCTTAAATGCATTAGTTGGACTTTTTAAGATTGCAGCACCGGCTCTATTTTTTATCACCTTCTTGACCGGACAACCAAAGTTTAGATCAATAATTGCTGCTCGATTATTATCTTCAACGAGTTTTGCAGCATCGGCTAAAATGTCCGCTTCACCACCAAAGAGTTGTACCGCCTGTGGGCTTCTTTCATCAGCTTCTGGCAGCATATCGAAAGTTTTTTTACTCTTTTGTAAGAGTCCATTTGCCGATATTAACTCAGTTACCACTAAGCCTGCACCCTCCTCTAATGCTATCTGGCGAACAACAGAATCGGTAAATCCTGCAATCGGTGCAAGTAAGAATGGGGAGTGAATTAATGTCTCTCCGATCAGCAACATACTCTCAATAATCCTATCGTTAAACCTAGAACTGATATTCTAACTATATTTTATTTTTATGACTCTATATTAAGTATGACTAGTATATGGGAAAAAATGGTATGTCGAGTAGAATTTTACTAGAAAGTGGCACAAACGAATTAGAAATATTAGAGTTTACTTTATCAGGACAATCATATGGTCTAAATGTGGCAAAAGTATGTGAGATTATGCCATATGAGTCAACAGTTGTCACTGCGATGCCTAAGTTGTACCAGTCAATTTTGGGAATGTTTGTTTTAAGAGAGTCGACCTTACCTCTGATCGACCTTAGGATCCATCTTGATCTGAAGTTAGATAGCGATAGGAGTCAGGAGGTTGTGATGGTTTGTGAGTTTAACGATATGACCCATGGCTTTTTAGTCGATTCTGTGGTGCAGATTCATCGTTGTTCTTGGAATGACATTTCACCACTCTCAGTTTATATTGTTCAGTATCAACCAAGCATTACCAGTTCACTCTCGATTGATAACAAAAATATCTTACTGATAGATTTAGAGTATGTGTTATCTGACATATATCCAAACTTACAGGTCAGCGCAGATACGATTGTAGATGAGATTGATGATAGCGATGATAAAATTCAGCAACGAGCTTCTAAAAGAGTTGTTTTTGCTGATGACTCACCAATTGTCAGAGCATCAATCAAAAGTCTGGCAGAGGCTAAAGGGTATAGCGATATTAAATATTTTGACAATGGGCAGGATGCATTTAACTATATTAAAAAGATATCAGATACTGCACAAAAAGAGAATCGAGAACTAAGTGACTTCATTGATATAGTGGTAACCGATATTGAGATGCCAAAAATGGATGGACTCACAATGTGTAAAAATATCAAGGAAGATCCAGATATCAGTAATCTACCAGTAGTCATTTTTTCATCACTAGTCAACGATTCTATGATCGAGCGTTGTAAATCTGTCAGAGCCGATGATTATGCGAGCAAGGCAAATTTACAAGAGCTAATCAATCTTCTAGATAGAGAGCTATTGCAAACAGATGATGATAAATCATTTGCGATTAAGTAACTTTATTTAAGATAATTTCAAGAAATCAGTTATACTTAATCTCATTTTTTACTTATTTTATGAGTTCATTGCTGAGCTTACTAGATCAAGCTCAAAGTCGTTCTAGAAATCTTCAAGTAACCGGGGTGAATAGGCTCGGGAAAGCCATTTCGCTTAAACTACTATCAGGTACGGTAGATGCACCTATTGCACTCATCACAACGGTTGCCAAGGAGGCAAAGCAGCTAAAAGAGGCGCTAGAATTTGTTTCCAAGGATAACAAGAGTGATGAGATTATATATTTTCCCCCTTATGAAATTTTACCTTATGAGCAGTTAGCCCCAGCCGCATTTATATCGTTTAGCAGAATCAGGGCATTTAAGATTTTGGCAGAAAAAGAGAGATCAGGAGAAAGCTATATTTTGGTAACGAGTATAGAGGCAATTGGGCGAAAAGTAGGGAGGCTATCGCAATTTGATAAGGGTGTGATTGAGATCAAAGTTACTGATGAGTTAGATAGTCATTCATTTTTTGAGATGCTGATTGCGACCGGCTATGAGCGAGTTGGGATGGTAGCAAATGTAGGCGAGTTTAGTTCACGAGGTTCGATAATAGATATATTTTGCGCAAACTATCTGAATCCAATAAGGATCGAGCTAAATGGAGACGAGATTGAATCAATCAGGATGATCAACAGTACAACTCAACGATCAATAAGGTTTATAGATAATATTGCTATCTACCCATTGAGGGAGATTAATTATATTGATAGCTCACCAGATCAGATAATAGATCGATTAGGAGGGCTGGTTAATCAAGATAAGTTTGCAGTTATCAAAGAGAAGATTGAGCGACAAGAGATATTTGATGGGATCGAAAGTTATCTCCCAATTTTCCATGATAGATTAGATTTTCTATTTGATCTCTTATCGCCTAAGTTACTAAAAGTGCTAGATGAATCAATGTTGATTCGCGAGCATATCGAAGATTTCTACCAGACAATTGAGCGGATTGAAAACGATTCAGGAGAAGATGAGCAGGTTAGCTCTAAACTTCTGTTTGTCCCCAAAGATGAGCTACTTTCAAGCTTGGATCAGAATATTTTTATGGAGCTTGGGAAGGTAGATTTTGGTGAAGCTAAGTTGCCATATCATATAAGTTCATCTGGTATTGAAAAATTAAACGGCAACCTATCTGAGTTTGAATCACGATTGAGAAGTTATATTAAGGGAGGCTATTTAATTCTGATTGTTGCTGCAAGCGAATCTAGCCGATTAAAATTAAAAGAGCTGTTAGATGATTTTGAGCTAGCGATTCCGATAAGCTTCACAGATGATATTCCAGCATTAATTGAAACGAAATTTTCATCGAAGGTCAGGCATGATTTGGGGACTCTTTTAATAGGGATAGGGAGGATAGACGAAGGTAGCGTTTTTAATGAAGATAAGACTGTATTCATAACCGAGAGTGAGATATTCAAGAAAAGGTATGTAAGAAAGGGTCGCTCAGCTAAGTTTTCCAAAGCCCTTAAAGTAGGGGTTGGTCAGTTAGAGTATGGCGATTATGTTGTACATCAAGATTATGGAATAGGTCGCTACCTTAAGAGTAAAATGATGGAGGTCAACGGTTCAAGTGATGAATATCTTGAGTTAGAGTATAGAGATGCGGCGCACCTCTTTGTTCCGATCTATAATATTTCATTGATTAAGAAATATCAAAATGTCTCAAAGGGAAAAGCATTAGAGCTTGATAAATTAGGAAGCTTAGAGTGGAGTAGGATTCGAAGTAGAATTCGAAAAAATCTCTTTGAAATGGCTGGGAAACTAGTGAAACTAGAAGCTTCTCGCAAACTAGCTAGAGGTATCCAATTTTCAAAGGAGACAACATTTCATAAAGAATTTGCAGAAGAGTTTGAGCATCAAGAGACCGACGGGCAAGAAGAGGCGCTAAAAGAGATTTTTAGCGATATGGAAAGTAGTAAACCGATGGATAGGTTACTACTTGGAGATGTTGGTTATGGGAAAACCGAGGTTGCGATGCGAGGGGCTTTTAAGGCGGTCTATGATAAGAAACAGGTAGCACTCTTGGTTCCAACAACAATTCTAGCAAGCCAACATTATGAGAGTTTCAAGTTACGATTCAAGAAGTGGGGTATGAGAGTTGAGCTACTTAGCAGGGTTCATAGCGGCAAGAAGAGTAAAGAAATTTTAGCTGATCTAGCATTAGGGAAGATTGATATTATCATAGGGACTCATAAGCTATTAAATGAGTCGATTTTATTTAAAGATTTAGGACTATTGATAATAGATGAGGAGCAAAAATTTGGTGTTAAAGCAAAAGAGATTGCAAGAAAGTTTGTAAAGCAAGGAGATATTTTAACTCTTAGCGCAACACCAATCCCAAGGACACTCTATAGCACACTGGTCAATATTAGGGATATATCCTTGATTGAGACTCCACCACCATCAAGGCATGCGATAAAAAACTTTATCGGTAAATTTTCAGAAGAGATTGTTCAGGAGGCTATCGAGCGAGAGCTAGATAGAGGAGGTCAACTATTTTTTGTAAATAATAGGATAAGCGATCTAGATCAAATCATGGATAGGCTACAAAAAATAGCAAGCCGTGCAAGGATCATCGTTGCACATGGACAGATGACTCAAGAGAGTTTATCAAGTAATGTAAGGAAGTTTGTAGAGCAAGAGGTCGATATATTATTAACGACAACCATCATAGATTCAGGGCTAGATATCCCGAATGCAAATACAATAATCATTAATAGATCCGATCGATATGGGCTAGCCCAGCTATACCAGTTACGAGGACGAGTAGGGCGTAAGCAGCAACGAGCCTATTGTTATTTTTTAATAGATGATGAATCAGCTTTAAGTGAAAAAGGGACAGAGCGTTTGGAGGCGATAGAAGAACTATCAGAACTAGGATCAGGATTTAAACTTGCAAGACGCGATTTAGAAATAAGAGGATTTGGGAACCTACTAGGTGCGGAGCAGTCAGGACACATTGATGCGGTAGGGTTTGATACTTATTGCAAGATGCTAGGTGAAGAGATAAAGCGAGCTGAAGGTGAGAAAGTTGGAGATGGTAATGAGGTAATAATGAAGATCGGAATAGGTGGCAAGCTAGAGCCTAGCTATATTCCAGATCTAAAAGATCGCTTTGCTATTTATGAGGAGCTAAGTGAGATAGCTTCTTATGAATTGCTTGATGAGTTTAAAGAGGAGATTACAGATCGGTTTGGAAAGTTGCCAGTTGAAGCGAGAAAACTATTTTTAAAAGTTAGAATTAGGTTATTACTTAACGAGCTTTCGGTATCAAAAATTGAATCTGTCAAAGATCGGATCCGTTTGCAGTTTGAGAATAACTCAAAGGTAGAGGCTTCCGATTTAATTAAAGCTGCTAATTCTGAACTGGGAATGATAAAATTTATTTCTCAAAACAGTGTTGAGCTTACAATATCTCAGAGAGATTGGGAAGTGAAATATGGAAAACTGACAAAGTGGCTTTTAGACTTGATCTAAAAAAAGCAGTTTAATTTCTAAATATTTATGCTAAAATGAGCTATTTCTTGATGAAAAAGTGGTCATTTTGTGACGAAAAGTGAAGTGTAAGATGCGAATAAAATTAATAAATTTTCTGATAGTTCCGGTATTTATTCTAACATTTACTGTTGGTTGCGAAAAATCTATTAACGAAAAGCCGGAAGCGAAAGATGATTTAAATCAGGTAGTTGCAACGATTGACGAGCATCCGATAAGGCTATTTGAGCTATATAACGAAGGTGGTAGCGAAGAGTGGTTAGGAGTCATAGGCAAGAGCGCCGATCAAGAGCGAGTTAAGAAGCTTAGAGAAGCTTTTCTATCCCGATTGATACGTGATCGTATACTAGAGATTGAGGCAGACAGGCAAAAGATAGAGGTTACATCTGATGAGTTAGCTAATGAAATGTTTTCAATGCTAGGTGATTATGATGAATCGCGATTGAAATTAAAGTTAGCAAAGAATAAGCTTAAATTAGATGATTGGAAGCGATTACTAAAGCGTAGAATTAAGATAGAGAAATTATTAGATAAACATTTTTCAGATAGTATAAAAGTTGAAGATGATGAACTCAGGTCGTACTATAAAGCAAATAAGTCCAGTTTCAAGGTAGCAGAGAAGCGGCATCTATATCAGATAATGTCAGCTGACGAGACGCTCGTTAGCAAGATTCGCAAAGAGCTAGCTGCAGGTGCTGATTTCAATAAGATTGCAAGGGAACGTTCAGCGAGTCCTGATAGAGCAAAAGGTGGCGATATGGGCTATTTTTCAAGAGGACAATTACCTCTTGAGTTAGAGGAGGTAGCATTTAAGTTAAAGATAGGTTTGATGTCAGAAGTTGTCGAGTCTGAATATGGGTTTCACATTTTAAAAGTTGTAGATCGAGAAGCGGCTAAGACCTTAAAATACGAAGAGGTCAAGGATAAGATATACGATATTATTATTGAAGGCAAAAGAGAGGATGAGTATAAAAGATGGATAAGCGAGCTAGAGAAGGGTCACAAAGTCGTAGTACATCAAGCTCTATTATTGCCTTAATCTGCATGATTGTAGCCGGATGCAATTTTTATAGTTCTAGCTTTGCTGATGCTAAGATCATAGAGTTAACTGTCGCAAATATAAATGGTGACGTGATTTTACTTTCTGATCTTGACAACAAGGTAAGGCGTCTAAACAGAGTGCGAGGAAATCAGCTCAAGATTAGTGCTACACGCAAAGAGGCATTAGATACAATTATTCGTGAGAATCTTGTCGAAAGGTATGCAGCGGAGATAGGAATTAGCGTAAGTGACGAAGATTTAAATAGTTCGATTGAACAGATTATTGCATCTGAAGGGAAGAGCAAAAAAGAATTTATCAAGAGTTTAAAAGATTCCAATCTTGATTTTACTGAATTTCAAGATCAGATTAGATATAATATGTTAACCAATCGGGTATTTGGTTTTGAGATTAAGCGACCTGTGATTTCAGATGAGAAGGCTAAAGAATATTATTTGGCAAATCGGGATAAGTTTAAGAGTAAGCGGAAAATTCAATTTAGCCATATAATAACGGTTCTTCCTAAGGATGGGGATGAATCGAGTTCAAAAAGAGCGCAAGAGAGAATCAGAGAGGCATTAGCCGAGTTAGAATCAGGAGCAAAATTTGCTGATGTTGCTAGTAAATATTCAGAAGATAAATCAGCCCTAACAGGAGGTCTAGTTGGGTGGATCGAAGAAG
>JBLYYQ010000093.1:0-9254 GCA_048550035.1 Nitrospinota bacterium | reverse complement strand
CAAGAGGTAGCAGCAAGATACTACAGCCAGCATCAAGGGCAAGTCGTCCTGAGTTTTATGATTTCGACCTACTAACAACCGTTCCACGCGATTCTCAAGAGTTAGCAACAACATTAGAAGATGCTACTATTGTAGTATTTGATACAGAAACAACCGGTCTATTCCCATCATCAGGAGATAAAATTATCTCAATAGGAGCAGTAAAGATTCGAGACAAAAAGATTCGTAGATCAGAATTTTTTGAAACATTAGTAAACCCTGAGCGCGATATCCCAGAAAGCTCAATGGAGTTTCATCATATTAGTAATGATATGGTCAAAGGTCAACCAGTGCTAAAGGAGGTCATACCGCAATTTTTAGAATTTTCAAGTAACGGAATATTACTTGGCCACAATGTCGCATTTGATCTAAAATTCTTGAATATTGAACTTGAAGCAGAAGGTAAGGAGCCACTAAGTATCCCAACATTGGATACCTTATTGATTTCATATCTACTTCATGATCATTTTGATAGCCATAATTTAAAAGATATAGGTCATCGGCTTGGAGTAAAAGTTGTTGGTCTCCATACTGCATTAGGTGATGCGTTAACAACTGCAGAGATATTCATTAAAATGATTAGCCTATTAAAAGCTAGGGGTATTACAACAATAGGTCAAACGATAGAATTTTCTGCTAAGGCTGGTACACTGTTAAAAGAACAGAGTAAATTCTAAGGTTAAGAGTTTCAATATGGATATGTCTACAATAACCCAAGATCGATTTTTATCGATGCTAACTTCTGACGAGCGGACACATATCTGCAACGAGTCATCGAAGTTAGCTTTTAGTAAAGGTGATTTGATAATAGTTCAAGGAGAAACTCCTCCACTATGGCTTGGTCGTGTAAATCGAGGAGCAGTGGAGCTTCTCTTTTCGACAGGTGCTGAAAGCATGGTGTTAACAACAAGGCGTCCTGGTGAATGGATCGGATGGTTTGGGGTCTATCCTGATCGAACAAATGCATTCTCTATAGTTGCGGTTACTGATTTAGAATTAGATATTTTTCCACAACATCTTATCCGTAAAGCGGTCGAAACGAATACTCAGTTTGCACAAGGAGTAGCTGGTGCAATTATGGATAATGTCCATCTGCTCCACAAGAATCTAGTCAAGGAGCATGCTTCAAGCGCTCTTGATCGAGTAGAGACATTCCCATTTAGGAAGCGTGTAGTTGAAGTGATGCACGCATCAACTGCAAATTGTGATTTAGATTGTAGCTTAAATAAAGCATGTGAAATCATGGTTGAAGAAAATTCAACTGCAATAGTTGTCCTTGATAGAAATAAGAGAGCTGTCGGCTTGATAACTGAAAACGATATAGTAAGAGTTTTTGCCAATTACGATAGTGCAAAGCCACTGCAAGTCAAAGATGTAGTGAGTCCTACCCTCTTCACGATAGACTCTAATGCCTATCTTTATCAAGCTATCGGTAAAATGACCCGTCGCCATATCCGCCACCTGCCGGTTATGGAAGATGGTGTTGTACTCGGGATGATAACAATGCGTGACTTAATGCAATTACGAAGCCATGGTGCGCTAGATTTGATCTCAAAGATTGAGGAGGAGCGGAAAGTAGATGAATTAGATCATCTCCGTAAAGAGGCGATCCCGATATTTCAAGCGATGTTAGATGAATCAGTACCATCACTTGAGATTGCATCACTTATCTCCCATATAAATGCTGAAATCCATTGTCAAGCAATACGGTTGACACTAGAGGAGATGGGTAGCAAGCCACCGGTCGATTTTTGTTTATTTGTCACAGGTAGCCATGGTCGTGGCGAAAACCATCTACTAACCGATCAAGATCATGGGATAATTCTCTCTCCTTATGAGGTAGAACGCCATAACGAAATAGAATCCTTCTATGTCCCATTCACGGAAAAGTTGACAGATAAATTGGCAGCGGCAGGTCTTCCCTATTGCGAAGGTAATATAATGTGCCGCAATCCTATATGGCGCAAGACTTTTAAAGAATGGCAAGATCATATTAATATATTGGTAGCTAGAGCAAACAAGATAGAGGTTCGTTATCTTACATTGTTAGCCGACTTAAAGCCGATCTTTGGAATTGAATCATATGGTCATGAGCTACGTTCATACTTTTTAAGTGCGATGCGCCAAAACAAGCCTGCAGTTATAGGATTATATGAAGAAATTGCGGAGCATAAGGCTCCACTAGGGCTATTCAATCGTATTATTACAGAGAAAGATAAAGAGCATGAAGGAGAGCTTGATCTAAAGAAAAGTGGAGTTATTTTTGTTATTGAGGCATTGCGTATTTTGTCAATTATGCAAGGTATTGACAAGATTAACACCATAGATCGATTAGAAGCGCTTGCCGATATCGGTATTTTAGATTGCGATTCAAAAGAGTTTATTGATTCTGGCTTTAAAATTCTATATAGATTGCTACTTAGGACACAACTTTTCAAGATCCGTAGCAATCAGCCACTAAACACCTATATAGATACTCGAACATTATCAGCAAAAGATAAAGAATCGCTAAAATCAGGACTCAATGCAGTAAAGCGTCTCCAATCTATATTACACTCGATATTTGGTAATATATTCCTTTAATATTGATTGCAATTTTTTAAAAGAAATCATATTATAGTTTCTGTACATAGTTTCAGAATAAAGGTAAAGCTATCTATGAAAACTATCAGGATCTACAAAGCAGCAAAGCAATTAAAGATAAGCACAACAAAATTAATATCGTTGCTAACCAAGATCGGTATAAAAGAGAAAACTGCAATTCACTCTATAACAGAGTCAGAGCTTGAGAAGGTTAGAGCATTAATAGCGAAAAGTGCTAAGCCATCACCCTCAATTCAGCGTCCAGATTTAGTTATGGTTAAACCTGCTACTCCAAAAACCAAATCTGCCGTAGTTGACCATAATGAAGCAGAAGTTATAAGATTAAAATCAGTTGAAAAAGATTTGGCGAAAGAAAAGAAGGATCCCAAAAAGAAAGATGTCAAAGTAAACAAAAATCTCACAGCTAGCAAAGAAAGCTTTAGTAAGACTATCTCTAATGCGCCAATCTCGAAGTTACCAATCGGATTAAGTAGCATCGCACTGATTGTTGCACTAATTGCATTTGGATGGTTAGTAAAGTTAAACTCTAATGTATCAACGATCTTGACCCAAACTAGTAACACAGAGGCTATCGTAAGTAATATTGAATCAGCAACTGACACAAATAAGAGCGCCATCGCCAGACTATCAACTACGATTGAAGCGAACAATAAAAGTCTACTAAATTCTCGTCTTCAAAATGAAGCGGTGACCTTAAATAGTTTAGCACCTCTGATTGAAGATAAGGCGATCGCTGAACGTGTACGTTCACTATCTGCATCACTAACAAAGCTAGTTGAGACTTTATAGCGTCGTCATTAATGTTTGCAAACCTTAGCTCAATAGCATTAGGAGGAGCAGCTGGTGCAGTTGCCCGGTTTTGGTTTACCGGCGTTATATATCAAAGATTGGGTTCATTTTTTCCGCTAGGCACACTGTTCGTAAATGTTTTAGCGGCATTCTTAATAGGACTAATAGTGGAGCTAACTCAAGAGCGCTTGCTACTTTCATCTAATGTAAGGCTATTTACAGTGATCGGCTTTTTAGGATCATTTAGCACTTTTTCAGCCTTTTCATTTGAAACAGTAGGTCTGATAAGAGATGGGGCTCTATATTTTGCATGCCTAAATATATTTTTATCAATTACCCTTACTTTCGTAGCAGTAATTGGAGGTATATTTATAGGGAGGCTATTATGAGCAGAATGAAAGATGGAGTACTCCTCAGAATTTTTATTGGTGAAGCAGACTGTTTGGAATCTGCACCAATTTATGATCTGATACTTACAATGGCAAAAAAATCTGGACTGATGGGTGCAACAATAGTAAGGGGAGTTGCAAGTTTTGGTCAAGCAGGAGATACCCATACAGCAAAGCTACTCCGGATCGCAGAAGATCTGCCGCTAGTTATAGAAATTGTCGATAAAGAAGATCATATTTCAAAATTTGTCACTGAGCTAGACAACATTTTTGCAAAGGCTAAATGTGGTGGAACAATTGCACTGATGCCTGTCAAAATGAAATGCTATGCTGACAATTCAACAGATCAGCTCTTAAAATAGATTAGAACCTAATTATCAAGCTTTCAGGAAACCTCAATTTTAGCAAGTAGATACCTTTAAGTATGTTGCTTATTCTCAAGGTGAATTGTTCTGATTTTATTTCTTGCAATCCGATATTCAAGGAGCGCATCAATGAACGCATCAAAATCATCTTGAGGTAGAAGATTTAAGATCTTATCCATCTCAGCCTCTCCCCCACCATTCCAAAAATCCCACGCAACAGCTGCGAGTGTTAGTTGAGGCTCTATCAAATCTAGAGTCTCGATAGTCGCCGATGTATTAAAACTGCTGTCGATTATCAGTTTTGACTCTAGTCCTTTATGATTGCGGAGTAATATTTTAATCGTATCGATCCGCATCTTGGTATTAATGCTGCTTAAGAAACTCATATAATTAACCTAATTTACTATTGCAAATAGATATTATATACTATTATGTTAAGCTTTAGAATATAAAAATTTGAGGGAGATTATGATATTAGAATCACTGCAGAAAAAAATTGAGCGAACAAAGTTAAAGTTGTCCGCTTTTGGCGATGTGACCGATGAGAACCATAGGCAAATAAGATCAACCCGCAAACGGTTAAAGCGTTCTATGCGAAAGTTACGGATCGTTAAGAGCAAGCTTGCGGTAACAGCAGATAACAAGAAGTCTCAAGAAACAAATAGTGCTAAAAAGAACGAAAAAACAGCAAAAAAGGAGCTGATTGCTAGCGAAAAAGCGGCTGAGGCTGCAAAAGCGGCAAAAGCTGCTGCAGAGGCTGAGGAAGCAGCAAAAAAGGAGATGGTTGCTAACGAAAAAGTAGCAGAAGCGGCAAAAGCTGAAGTCAATGTTAAAGACGAAGCTGTAAAAGATGAAAAGAGTGAAAGCTAATTCTATTTTAAAGCTTAGTAGCTTTAACTATTTATTGAATGGCACTAACAGACCCAGAAATAATCAGACCGTTGCTAGATGGTTTAGTAAAAAGGTTTGACCGTACTTTTTTATCTCCTGATCCACTATTTGCAATTGAGCCATACCTTGTAAATAGTGACGATGCCGAGGTGGCGGCACTGATAGGTAGTGTATTTGCCTATGGCCGTGCAGCTTTGATCGAAAAGAATGTTGCAGCTATATTAAAGGAGATGCAACCGTCACCTGCGAAATTTTGCGATAATTTCATTGAAAATGAGTCAAAAAATTGGATGCCAAGGTTTAAATATCGATTCAATGATAGAGCAGACCTTTTTGGCTTGATGAGAGGAATTGCTGTTGCCCGCAAAAAGCATGGAACACTCCTTAATCTATTTTTAGAATCTGATAAAAGTCAATCAGCTAACGCAATTATAGGATTGAGAAATTTTGCAATCAGGCTAAAAGAATATGCAAATCAAGATAACCGATCGTTCAATCACCTACTTCCTAGTTCTCAATCAAGCCCCCTAAAGCGTCTTAATCTATTCTTGCGATGGATGGTTCGAGATGATCGAATCGATTCTGGTTTTTGGAAAAATTATGTAGAAAAAGAGCGATTAATTATCCCGCTAGATATCCATGTTGGACGAATTGCAAGACGATTAGGAATGTTAGAAGGAGTCTCTAATAATTTGCAGTCAGCATTACTGTTGACAGATTATCTAAAACAGCTCGATAAATCTGATCCAGTAAAATATGATTTCGCACTCTGCTCTTATGGTAAACTTGGCTACTGCACTAAAAAAAGCTACCTTGATAAATGTGTAATCTGTAAATTTGAAAAAATATGTAAAAAACTGTAAAAAAACTATAGCATTTTTTTTGACTAAGTATAGAATAAGTAATTATTAACTTAATATCATAGGGATTGGAGATTAAAAATGTCATTAGTACAAAAAAATGCACCACAATTTACAACATCAGCAGTAATGCCAGACGGCAGTTTCAATGATAACCTATCATTGTCTGATTATAAGGATAAATGGGTCGTACTATATTTTTACCCATTAGATTATACTTTTGTTTGTCCAACAGAGATAACTGCAATGTCTGATGCAGTCAGTAAGTTTGAAAAGCTTGGGACTACTGTCCTTGGTTGTTCTGTTGATAGTAAATTTTCACATTTATCATGGATTAACACCCCACGCAGTAAAGGTGGATTAGGCAAACTCAATCATCCATTACTAGCTGATCTAACAAAGGATATTGGGCGAGACTATGGTGTATTACTTCCAGCCGGAATAACATTACGCGGACTATATATTATTGATCCGGCTCAGGTAGTAAGATATGAAGTGGTTAACGATCTTGGGATAGGTAGATCGGTTAATGAGACATTAAGGGTGCTAACTGCCATCCAAACAGTAGATAGGACAGGAGAAGTCTGCCCTGCCGATTGGACTGAAGGATCTGATACAATGAAAGCAGACCCTAAGGACTCAATGGAGTGGTTCTCGAAACATAATAAGTAGTTTATAATAAAAGAAGCTACTAAGTGCACTTAGGCTTAGTAGCTTTCTTATATTTTTAGAATCTGCTATGTCCAAAATCATCAATGACTTTGATAGTAGGCCGTTTGGTGCACATATGTCAATTGCGAAAGGTCTCTTTAATGCCGTTGAGCGTGGCGCAAATGTTGGTTGCAGAGCTATTCAAATATTTTCGAAAAATTCTAATCAGTGGCGCGCAGCTCCATTAACTGAAACTGATATAGAAAAATTCAGGTCCAATATCGACAAATTCAAAGTTGATGTTGTTGCAATTCATGATAGCTATTTGATAAATCTTGCATCAGAAGATCCCGTTAAACATGAGAAGTCGCTCAATGCCTTCATAGATGAGGTTGATCGTGCAGATCTATTGGGAGTTCCTTATCTTGTGTTTCACCCTGGCTCACATTTAGGTGCTGGCGAAGAGATTGGTGTAGAACGGGTAGCAGATTCGCTAAATCAAGTATTTGCTAAACGAGCAGACCTAAAAGTAAATCTTGCGATTGAAACAACGGCAGGTCAAGGAACCAATCTTGGCTATACCTTTGAGCAGATTGGCAACATAATCGATAGAGTAGATAGGAAAGAGAAGGTTTCTGTCTGTTTTGATACCTGTCATGTCTATGCAGCTGGCTATGATTTTTCAACTCTGGCAAGTTATAAGAAAACTTTTGCAAGCTTTGACTCAGCTATTGGACTAGAGTATCTAAAGCTATTTCATATAAATGATAGCAAAAAGCCTCTTAGCAGTCGAGTAGATCGACATGAACATATAGGAGAAGGGATGTTAGGTCCTGAGCCATTTAAATTGCTCCTAAATGATGAACGTTTTTTTAATACTCCAATGATATTGGAAACTCCAAAAGGTATTGATAATAAAGCAGATTTACTTAATCTTGCTAGGCTAAAATCATATATTACAAAATAGTATTCAAATCTATTTCTGAAGCGATGATTAGCTATAATATATTTATTTTTGTAGACATTTGCCAAAAATATTGCTACTATACAGATAGTTCCAATTATTTTGTGTTAAATCATGTCTGAAAAGAAACCCGATAAAGATATTGAGGCGCTATCTAAAGCAATAGTTGAAGCAATGCTTCGTGATCCTGTTGTTCGTGCCGCAGTAAATAAAATCACTGGCAAAGAGCAGCTAGATGTCACCTCGTTGATGGTAATGACTATCAAAGTAAAAAATCTTGCTGAATCGATGGGGATAAAGTTAGTAAAAACTAAGTCCACAACAGGGCAAAATAGCGATTCGAACCTTAAACCTACGAAGAAAGTCGTAAAGGAAAAGGTCAAATCTATTGCGCCTGCACTACTTGACGAAGGTAAGAAGCTTTCTGAAAAGGAGTTAGCATTTCGCGAGTATGCAGCTCAACGCTTTGATGAAAAAGAGTGGCTTATCCGTAATAAACTTCTACTTTAATATAGCCTAAAAAAGGGTAAAACCTTGTAGTAGATCGTTAATCATCATTAGCTTTGCCATTCTGTCTTAAAAAGAATAGTTTTAGCATTCAAACTAAACTAATATCTTATGATGGATGATATATTAGTCGCAGCAAAAGAAAAGATGCTACAAGAGGATTTATATAAGCGTGGCATAACAACAGAATCGATCTTAAAAGCAATGCGCTATGTAGATCGTGAAAAATTTGTCCCTCACTCAGTACGAGAAAAAGCATACGATGATTCACCGCTACCGATAGGTGACGGTCAGACAATAAGTCAGCCATATATTGTAGCATTAGCAGCTGAGCTCTTGCAGTTATCAGCCGACGATAACCTGTTAGAGATCGGAGCTGGCTCTGGTTATCAAGCAGCAGTATTTTCTTGCTTAGTTAAGAATGTACACTCTATCGAAATCAATCCTGATCTCGCACGCAAAGCAGCTGCATTATTGAAGCAATTAGGTTTTAATAATATCTCTGTTATCAACCAAGATGGTTTCTATGGTTACCTAGATAAAGCACCATTTAACAAAATTATTAGTGCAGCATCGGTACGAAAAATACCTAAACTGATAGAGGCTCAACTTGCCGAAGATGGATTAATCCTTTTCCCGGTTGGTGGTTATGATATACAAAATTTTATGCTCGGACATAAAGTTGATAATACTATTGAGTATAAGAAAGTAGTTGCTGTAAAATTTGTACGGATGAGGGGCAAGATTGAAACAAGCTAATATATCTAAATTTTTAACGATTCATGGTCATTTTTATCAACCGCCACGAGCAAATCCGTGGCTAAATATTATTGAAACTCAGGATTCAGCTACTCCATTTCATGATTGGAACGAACGGATTAATAGAGAGTGTTATGCGCCAAATTCTGTTGCTCGGATTTTAGATGAAGCAGGATTAATAAAAAAGATAGTCAATAATTTTGAATTAATCAGTTTTAATATTGGTCCAACTTTACTTGCTTGGATTGAAGAGAATGATGCAAAGACATATAGGCGAATACTAGAGGCAGACAAGAAAAGTATTGATCGATTTTCAGGTCATGGCAATGCAATAGCGCAATGTTATAACCATCAGATTATGCCACTTGCCACAGTTGACGATCAGATAACTCAAATCGAGTGGGGTATTGCCGATTTTGAATCTAGATTTCAACGT
>JBLYYQ010000092.1:0-2625 GCA_048550035.1 Nitrospinota bacterium | reverse complement strand
GAACCTTCGACTCTAAGCGGACTCCATTCATTCCAAGCGGCTTTAAAATACCATCCTGATTGTCCACTATAAACTCTTGCGAAACTACATGTAATATCTCACGATCTAATGGTATATTGACAGCTTGTGCGGCTTCAATCACACGATCTATATCTTGATGCTCTACCTCATTACCATTAACGGCAATGACCCCATGGGAATTCATATCCATAAGATGAGAACCAGCAATCCCAACATAAACAGAATTAATCTCCACACCTGACATATTCTCTGCTTCTGCTATTGCACTATTAATCGACTCCACTGTTGCATCAATATTCACAATTACACCTTTGCGCACACCACTTGACTCTTCCTTGCCAACACCTACTATTTCTAATTTTCCACCTTCTACCTGTGCTACTACACAACAAGTTTTCACAGTGCCAATATCCAAGCCGGCAACCAGATCTTTTTCTTTTGACATATCTATTCCACCATTACTTTCTATCCTTGCTTAAAACTACTATCGCTTTATTTTCAAATCTAAAATCTAATCGATCTGCAAAGCTTTTCTCCTTGCGCAAGATATAATCGACTACAGCTATTTCTTGAATTGCCTTTTGATAATTATCCATCGGCAATAGTAGCAATGCATCACTATCTTCAAAGCTGATCTCAATACTATCTTTATCTGCAATATTTAAACTATCTATTCTATGCTTACCCAATAATCTGTAATCTTTAAGATATGAAAAAATATCTAGTGCCATCTCTGTATGAACTAAATTAACTGTATCTTTCGGTTTTAGATTACGCTTTGACGCAATATTTTCTATACGGAGTAATTTTTTGTCAATCTCCACATCAGCACGATCCAATAGATAACCTTCTTTATCAATTAGCCACTCTCCATTGTCAGCCACTATAATTGCTGCTGCAACTCGCTCCTTTATAATCGCAACCAAGAGCCCTGGCAGTTCTGTCCTAATCTGAACAGATCCAATCCACGCCATATTTTCAATATCTTTCCCTAATTCTTCGAGATCAATTGCTAAAATATTTTTCCCTAAAAAATTCTTTAGCTTCAACTCAACATTTTTCACTTCGTGGTTGCCTTCGAATTGGAGATCAATTTCTTCTATCACCAGTGAGCCATTCTGCTTTAGATTCTCATACTGTGCCTTAGCTACTACTGCTAATTCACCAACCGTAAAAATCACAATCAATAATATCGTAAAGATCAATATCTTCTTAGCAACCCGTACAAAACCTATCTTGGGTAGATAATTTCTCTTTTTTCTAACCTTATTCTTATATTTAGCTTTTAAGGCCATCATTTAAAATCTCCTTCACAAGCTCGTCATATTCAATCCCAATGGCGGCAGCAGATTTTGGTAGCAGACTGCTATCTGTCATACCTGGAATTGTGTTCAACTCAATAAAATAAATATTACTGTTTTTGTCTACTATCAGCTCACTTCGAGTGGCACCTTTGCAGCCAAGCTTATTATGTATTCTTACTACCATATCCTCTGCCTCATGTAGAATCGAATCAGGAAGCCTAGCTGGAATATAGTATTTAGTTTCTGATGAACTGTACTTACTTTTATAATTGTAAAACTTCTCAGCTGACACTATCTCTACTGCTGGTAGTGGACGACCATTCAATATCCCTATGGTCAGCAAGGTGCCATCAATATATCTTTCAACTAAGACTTTATCATCTTCTGCAAATGCAGTTTGCAGAGCTAATTCTACACTCTGCTCATCAAACACAACGCTTATTCCTATTGAGGAGCCGCTACTATTTGGCTTGACCACAAAAGGAGGTTCTATTAAATTAATATCGTTATCTTTGGCATCTAGCAAAATGTATTCTGGCGTTTTAACCTCTATTAACTTGCAAATATCTTTTGTCATCCCCTTATCCATAGCTATCGCACTTGCCTGCACTCCGGATCCTGTGTAGGGAATGCCTAAAATATCTAAGCCACCTTGAAGCTTACCATCTTCACCATATGCGCCATGTGATGCAATAAAAACAACATCCACTTTTGATGATGATAACTCCTTGAAAATATTCTTATTGAGGTCAAATATCTTAGTTTCTATCTTTAATCTATTTAACGCCGCAAGCACCGCCTTAGCTGTCTGTTCACTAATAGCTTGCTCATTTGATAAGCCACCTTTAATTAATCCAACTGTAATTGTATCTATCTTCATAATAGCCCTATTCAAAAGCTCCAATGAGCTTGATCTCTAACTCTAACTCAATATCATAAAGCTCTAATATTCTGCTTCTTACTTTTTTAATTAGCCGATATATATCAGCAGATGTTGCGCCACCATCGTTGATTATAAAATTTGCATGCTTAGTCGATATTGTAGCACCTCCTACTCTGGTCCCTTTTAGATTTGCGGTATCAATTAGTGCGCCTGCAAATTGACCTTCTGGGTTTTTAAAAACCGACCCTGCAGATGGATATGATAGTGGTTGACTCTCCTTACGGGTTTTATATATCTTGCGCATTGAATTGTGTATTAATTCATGCTCTGCTTCATGGAGCCTTAGCGTAACGTTATGAACAATTAAACGATCATCTATTTTTGAACCACGATATTTAAACTCTAATTCATCCTTAT
>JBLYYQ010000091.1:0-3810 GCA_048550035.1 Nitrospinota bacterium | reverse complement strand
GTGTTAAAATTTTCTACAATAGGACTATTACCATACTCTGTTGCGGTTGCTACTAAAGGCTCTAATCCTAATTCGCTACTAACAGGATCGATGATAATATCATTCTCAATTGCTACTCCATAACGATTAATTATCCTAGAATATGATTCAAATTTTGGTCCAGGATCCAAAGCGATTAACATTGATCCACCTTCAGCTAACCAATTAGCTAAAAGATTCTCTTCCCCTTTCAAGAGCTCTGTTGATGGTCCAGCTACAATGATAGCTGCTGCATCTTTTGGCATCTTCAATGATGACTCTATTAAATTTAGAACCTTGATCTCAAACCCATGTGACTCTAAGGTATTTTTTGCTTTAAATAGTCCTTGCAAATCAAGATCATCTAATGAAGCTTCTCCGTGACCTGTTAGAAAGTAGAGTGTATCACTACCGTCGGCTGTTACTCTATTGATCGCATCTACTACACTCTCTTCTGATAGGCTCTCTATCCGCTCCTCTTTTTTATTGCTATCATTACGCACAATATATGTTCCATAACTTTTAATCTCATTCTCTTTGGCCTTTAATGGATTACTATCAGGGTCTATGATCTCGTACGAAATCTGATCGCTATGATATACAAATTGATCAAGCATATCTTTTGCCACACGACGCTCAGACTTCTTCAGATACCCTTCAATCGTTATATTAGCAGAAAGGTTTGATAATGACTTTATTGTCGTCTTGCTCAAAGTAAAACTATTATCAGATGTCAAATCCAAGCGATACTGATTGTTGTACAGTATTACATTCACCACTATTAACAGTATAAATGCCATCACTGAGTACAAAAGCATATTGAGATGTGACTTGAGGTAGTAGAATATTTTCATCACTAGTTCCTAACCTCAAGTGATCTTAATGTTAAAAATAAAAAGGTCAATATAAATGAGATGTAAT
The DNA here is from genome assembly GCA_048550035.1 of Nitrospinota bacterium. Taxonomy (GTDB): domain Bacteria; phylum Nitrospinota_A; class UBA7883; order UBA7883; family JBLYYQ01; genus JBLYYQ01. The sequence continues at coordinate 2,871 of JBLYYQ010000091.1, read as the reverse complement.
AGACAATCGATCTACTATCTAATGTACCTTTTGCAAAATTGTCAAGATGCTCAACAAGTGAAAGATATTCAGAAAGTGATCCCAAATAGCCTGTGTAATCACTAAATGTCCAGTTGATTATCCAGAGCAATATTGAGGCTCCAAATGTTATTACTGCGGCCACTATCTGATTTTCGGTAAGACTCGATATAAAAAGTCCAAGTGAAATAAATCCAGCTCCTAGTAAAATCAAACCAAGATACGCAAGTGTAATATGACCGACCGGTAAGCTTGCAAAAAACGAGACATAAATGAAAAATGGAGTCGTCAATAGGAGCATTAATAAAAAGAGAGTAAATGCTGCAACAAACTTTCCCATTAGAAGCTCTATGTTTTTTATCGGCCATGTAAAAAGATATTCGATTGAGCCACTCTTTTGCTCCTCTGCAAAAAGGCGCATCGTTAAAAGTGGAATTATCATCATCAAAATTACTGCTAAATTGTTAAAGAGCGGTCGGACCATATGATCGCCGATTGTGAGTTCTTGCGTTCCTAAAAACTGCGCATTGCGCATAATCTCAAAGCTTTGTGTTCCATAAAGGTAGACGAGTGTGTAACAAAATGTGCCTGAGATCAATGTGAAAATCAGTATCACACTATATGCAATCGGAGAACTAAAGTATGTTAGTAATTCCTTCTTCACTATTAAATTGAAAATTCGCATATTACTAACTTTGCTCTGAAGTTACGATCGAAAGATAAACATCCTCTAACGATACTGGATCTGTTCTCATCTCAATTAAATCCCAATTGTTATCGACTACACATCTTGAAATCTTTTTTCTTGCAGCAGACTTGTCATCATCTGTTAGAGTTACCGAGATGGCAATCTCACTAGGACTCTGACTCTCCAATGAAACCGATCCAATCTGTTCAATCATCTCTAGCTTACTTTTTGCCTCTTCAAATGGGGCATCAATTTTAATTCGTATCTCTTTGTTGACTCCAAACTTTTTCACTAATTCGTCACTTTTCTCAACTGCCAATGCCTTACCATCTCCTATGATTACTATCTTAGAGCAGATCGCTTGAACCTCTGACAAGATATGGCTTGAAAATATTACGGTATGATTCGTAGCTAAGTCCTTTATTAATGTCCGCACATCTGATATCTGGAGCGGATCAAGTCCAATTGTAGGTTCATCTAGAATAAGTATCTCAGGATCATTTATCAGTGCTAGTGAAAAGGCTACTCGCTGCTTGTAACCTTTAGAAAGTGTATGAATTAATGCCTCTTTCTTATCCGAAATATTTGTTAGCTCCAAAACTTTATCTATATGATACTCAATTTCAGATTTCTTTACTCCTTTGATTCCTGCTACAAATTTTAAGATTTCGCACACCCTAAGATCAGTGTAAAGCGGGCTCGATTCTGGCATATAACCTATGCTTCCTTTTGCATTGATCGGATCACTCTTCATATCAAAGCCATTGATCAGAACGCTACCCTCATCTGGAGTTAGGAATCCTGTTAATGCTCGTATTGTAGATGTCTTCCCAGCTCCGTTTGGACCTAGAAATCCGCAAATCTCACCTTGCTCAACATGAAATGAAAGTTGATCAACTGCAACAAACTCTCCATATTTAATCGTTATCGATTCTGCCTTAATCACAACTTATAGTGCCTTCTTAAATTTCATTGTTCTAACGGTATTTAGCCTCTAATATCTATTATAGAAGCATAGTTAGTGAATATAAAATCGAATTACCTAATTGTCAATACGAGACTTTAAAACTGATGACTCGATCGCTCTTATCTAACTTAACCCAAATGGAACTTAGATTCAGATCTTTGAAAAAATAGGTGAAACTACTCGAATGTTCTTCTTTGAAAACAGGGATCCCAAACATAGCTTCAAGCTCAGATGAAGTAGTGACATCCATCTTGATGCTGTTAACCTTGCTACTAGTTATCGCATGTGGATCTGCAATGCCGAGTGATTTTGTGGAGCAAGCTGAAAAATAGATTGCTACCAGTAGTAGTAGCAACTTTTTTATCAAAGGTAATAACTGGTTGTTAATGCTTTTTAATATTATCATTGGCGACGGACTCTTTATGCAGACTAGTTTGAGAAATTTCATTTAGTAAGTTTTCTTGGAGAGCCAATGTCGTTTTGATAGATTGATCCAAAACTACTAATTGTGCTAAACTAAAAAGAGCCAACCCTAACAGAAGGATAGATTCAGCAAAAACTAATATTGAAATGAAATCATAACTAAAAATAGTCATCATATAGCAAATAATATTAAAAAAGTAGCAGAATTGTCAACCTGACAATTCTGCTACCTTGATCGACTTCTGCTTTACGCAGTAAGCTTCTCAAATTTAGCCTGTAGCTCCTCTTTGCTCTCCTTGTTGTCTGGATCTACAACAATGCAATCAACCGGACAAACATCTACACACTGAGGCTCATCATAATGTCCTACACACTCTGTACATTTGTCTAACTCAATGATATAGATATCATCGCCCTCTGTAATTGCAGTGTTAGGGCATTCTGGTTCGCATACCCCACAGTTCACACATTCTTCATTAATTAATAGTGCCACGTTTTCCTCCTTAATATCTCTACAGTCACTTCGATTATTCCGACAAACAAAAATTATTTGCCTGATACATAAAGGCTTCTAGTCTTGTCTGAGTTCCAGATTCGTCAACTCCATCAAAATATAAATTCAACCATGGTATATTATCATAATCTGACCTTATTTTATCAGACATCCCAGCAACTATTGAACCTGGCATACATGAAAATGGCATAATATTTACTACTCCTGATATATTATTTTGTGCATATTCGACTGCTTTCCCTATGCTCAATACCGCTTCAC